>CALGGN010000197.1 GCA_937915915.1 uncultured Selenomonas sp.
GCTCATCCGGGCCGATTTCTGGATGATCTCCATCCGTACCGCATCCGCTTTTTGTACGCTGTGCAGGATCACGGCAGAGGCAGATACGGTGTAGACGCCGAGGCACAGCGCTCCAGCCAGCAGGACACGCTTGGTCACTTGCCCGGAACATGCGGATGATATCTCGGTCAGGCTGAAGATCGCGACAAAGCCCATGAGAATCATGCAGACGGAGCTGAATGTGGCACGAGCAGGGAAGGTGGGAGCAGCAATCATCACGAAGTTGTTGAAAAAGGCGAGGAAAAAGAGAAAGCATGCATAGCGTACCGAGGGACAGAAAAAGAAGAGATCTGAGAGGGAAATGGATTCCTTCAAAAGCATGCGGTTTTCCTTGTGAAATCCGAGCGCTTGGCGGGCAGAGAAGAAAATCAGGAAAACAGCCAGCCAGTATATGGCCATTTCTTCGAAACCGGCCATGACATTATCAAAATGCGATATGGTTTTTTCATCGGTCAGCCCAATCGGAGAGAGCACGGCAAAGACAACTGCGTTGCGGATCGCATAGGCAATGAAGGAACCGTTGAAATAGGAAACAATCAGGAGAAGAATCAGCAGGAAAGGAAGGATTTTCGTCCGATATCCCTCCATCCTTGCAGGAGCCAGCTCGATGCCCCTCTGCTTCAGAAGGCGAGCCTGCAGGATGCGATAGGAAAGGTTCAGGAGCAGTATCACCGGCAGGATATAGAGGATCATTTCCCCGTTTCCCGCGAACTGGTTTCCGATATGCTGCAGGAAGGGGGAGCTTTGGTCATCATAGCGGACATAGTTGCCCGGGGCGGCAAGCAGCACGAGAAAGCCGGCGATCGTCCCCAAGGCGCCCGAGACCATCCAGGGACGCAGCTTACGGTTCCGATGGCACAGGTAAAGTATTCCGACGGACAGCACGCAGGAGGTCACCCCGAGGTTTTCGACGGAGCATCCTGCCATGATGCCGAAGACCAGCATGACAGGCACCATATACCATCCGTTATGCTTCCACCTTCCGGCGAGGTAGAGATTGTACGGCAGAAAGAAGAGAAAGGCAGGTACGGCAGTCCAGAGATAGACGGTGGAGCCGCTCATCCATATCGCGGTTTCCCCGAAATGAGGCAGACCGAGCCATGTCAGGAGCCCGGTTCCCGCAAGGAGGACGGCTTTTCCATCCAAGGAAAGGGACCGCCTGCCGTGCAGGAAGATGAGCAGGACGAGGGAAGCGAACATGGCCGCATTGAAGACATCAAACCAGCCTGTCCCCAGCAGCAGGAAAAGATCCAGCCAGAAGACGCTGACCATGCGTCCTCCATGCTCCATATAGTGGTTGAAAAGGGAAGTGAAGATATCGCTGAAGGATGCCATGAGCTGCCCGGTTCCCCAGATCATGGAATAGTCATAGTCGTCCCGATGGAGGGGCATCATGGAATTCAGGCCATACAGAATGGCGAAGATGACGGCGAGCACCAGAAGGGGAGGGATCATCCCCTTTGTACGTTCATTCATGGATTTCCTCCTTGGTCTTTTCTGCTGTGCGGAAATTCCTTTCCACAGGCTTGATATCCGGAACATAGGTGACAGGGTTCCCGTCATGTTCATCGATCAGGTAGATGGGACGATTCTTGCTCTCATTGAAGATGCGCCCCAGATATTCCCCGATAATGCCCAGGGAAAGCAGCTGGACGCCCCCCAAAAAGAGCATGACGGTCATGATTGTCGGATAGCCCGCCACCGGATCGCCATAGAGAAGCGCGTTGATGAGCACAAAGAACATATAGCAGGTGGCGAGCATGGAGATCAAAAGCCCCAAGCAGGTCGTCAGGCGCAGGGGAACCGTCGTGAAGGAGGTAATGCCCTCTAGGGCGAGATTCACCAGAGAAAAGTAGTTCCATGTGGTCTTTCCGGCTGCTCTCGTCTGCACTTCAAAGGGCAGTTCCTTCTTCCGGTATCCAATCCAGGTGAAGATGCCCTTGGTATAGCGCTGGCTTTCGCGCAGCAGCCGCAGGGAAGCCACACAGCGGCGATCCATCAAACGGAAGTCACCCACATTTTGCTGCATGGGAACCTTGCTCAGGAAGGAAATGCAGGAATAGAACGCCTGAGTCAGGCATCGCTTGACCCACCCCTCATCCTTTCGGTTCTTCCGCTTGGCACACACATCATCATATCCCTGCTTCCAATACCTGACCATTTCAGGAATCATCTCGGGCGGATGCTGCAGATCCGCATCCATGATGATCACGGCATCCCCTTCCGCATAATCCAGCCCTGCCAGCATAGCCGCTTCCTTGCCAAAATTTCTGGACAGGCTCAAATAGGACACATCCTCATGTTTTTGAGATAATTCCCTCAAAATATCCAAGGTATGATCCTTACTTCCGTCATTGATAAATAAAAAACGAAAAGATATATTTGAAATGGATTTTGTAACAAAAGAAACTTCTTTATAAAATAAATTCAGAACTTCTTGTTCATTAAAACATGGAATAATGAGTGTAATTATATTCATTATCAGGTATCCTCAAATAAATCTTTAAAATTTATTAGGTGTATTTTATTTCTATCTATTATTTCTTTTATTTTCACAGATGTAATAGATAAAAATTCTGCTTTAAAATCGTGTTCCCATGCGCAATCCCTTTGTAATACCTCATTCTCCATGCCGGGATGCAGCATGACCTCCGTGGTTCCGGATGCCAGATGATGGAGCAGATCAACGAGATGCGACTCATCGAATGCCTCTCCTGCCACGATGCCAGCAAAGTGATTCGGCACGAAAAAATGATGGCGCTCTGCCTTGAGCGTTGCCATGAAAGCGAGAGATCCAAGGCCGAGCCTTCCAATGAACTGCCCGATGCTTGGTACACCGCTCCCACGATAAAAGATGGAGGTCCGGGGAGCTCTGACGGCACGGATATCTGCGGATGCGGCAAGCTGCAGCACGACGTCGATGATGCCCGGCAGCGTATGCATGTGCTGATGGCTGTCCACATGCGTGAGTTCCAGTCCCGTGCGTCTCATCTTTGTGAGCTGTGCCGCAAGCTCGCTTCTCACTTCTTCGATCCTGATTTTCCCCGTGAGGAAGCGCTTTACGAAAATCGCGTGATTGTCATAGAAGAGGCCGTTCCGGTCCACAAGGGAAGGAATCGCGGACGGGGGAAGGATGGGATTGCCGTTCACGAGGGTGAAGTGGATGCCCACTCCGAGTTTCGGCTGCCTTCTGGCGACCGCCACAGCATCATCGAAGGCCGCTCCCCCCGGCATCAGCGTAGCGGAGCGCAGGCATCCCTCGGAAACGCCAAGCTCCACGGCACGGTTAATCAATTCATGCCGCCCAAAATCATCTGCATTCAAGATAAGCTGATACAACTTGCCACACATCCTATTTCCGAATTCATTCTATCCTATAGTATAACGCGAATTGCGGTGTGAATCTAGTCCTATACTCGCAAGCGAGACGAAAAATCCTAAGAGCCTAAACAGGTTCTAACAGCGCGCGTCATGGGTTTTCAAAAAAACTTTGATTTTTTGACTTTTTATTCTTGCAAAGCCGGGAAGACTGTGTTATCGTTTATATTGTAGCATAGAAGATGATAATAAGTTTCACATGATGGAGGGAAATCTTATGAACACGCTTAAAACTACCATGCTCATGGCGCTGCTGACAGGCATCATGGTGGCTGCAGGCGGAGCATTGGGCGGCAATTCGATGGCATTTATGATGCTCATCGTTTCGATTGGCATGAATCTGTTCGGCTACTGGTTCAGCGACAGCATCGTGCTCAAGTCTTACGGAGCAAGGGAAGTGTCGGAGTCGGAGGCACCGGAGCTATATCATCTGGTGGAAAAGCTTGCGGACAAGGCGCAGCTTCCCATGCCGAAGGTCTGCGTCATTGACAGCAATGTGCCGAATGCCTTTGCAACGGGGCGCAGCCCATCCCATGCGGCTGTGGCGGTCACGACGGGCATCATGCGGGCGCTCAACTACAATGAGCTTTCCGGTGTGCTGGCGCACGAGCTTTCTCATGTGAAGCATCGGGATACTTTGATTTCCACGATTGCTGCCTGCATGGCGGGCGTGATTTCCATGATTGCCCAGTTCGCGCAGTTCGCGGCCATCTTTGGGGGGCGCAGCGATGATGACGAGGGCGGCAATCCGATTGCGACCCTTGTGACGATCATCGTGGCGCCGATTGCGGCCATGCTGATCCAGATGGCGATTTCCCGTTCCCGCGAGTATGAGGCGGACAAGAGCGGGGGAGAGATCTGCGGCAATCCGAACTATCTGGCGGATGCTCTGGAGAAAATCGAGTACTATGCGACCCATGCGGCTCCCATGCAGCAGGCGACACAGGCCACATCCCATCTCTTCATTGTCAATCCCTTGTCGGGTGCGGGAAAGACCATGCAAAGCCTGTTCAGCACCCATCCTGCAACTTCCGAGCGCATCGCTCTTCTGCGCCAGCAGGCATCCGAGATGCGCCTGCTTCGTTAACAGAATCACTGAGCCGGGCAAAGAACAAGCCCGGCTTTAACTATGTGCTTCTTCGTAGACAAGCCGATGGTTTTGAGGTACAATGGGTGAAGTTGAAGTTTTCTTTTCGAATTGTTCAGGGAGGTTCGGTGTGAGGCGTTTTGTTTTTCCGATGGCATCCCTGTTCCATGCGAAGCGCAGCCAGTTCATGGAATTCTTCCGCTTCGGGGTCGTGGGCGGGATCTCGTTTCTGGCGGATTTCGGATCCCTTTTTGTGCTCCGCGAGACGGTTCTTTCGGGAAGCCTGACGGAGCTTTATATCGCGACGGTACTGGCGTTCCTGGTCGGTCTCGCCGTGAATACCGTACTTGCCGTGAAATTTGTGTTCCGCGATGCGGAGGTCGTGGCAAGCGGGCGGGGGAAGACGCCAAAGGATCTCTTCCGCATCCTCATCATCGGCATCATCGGCATGGCGCTCACGACCTTCGGCATGTATGTGGGAGTCGAGCTGTTCCTTTTAAACTATCTGCTCACAAAGATCATCGTGATGCTGATCGTGATGTTCTGGAACTACTTTGCGCGGAAGATATGGGTATTCAATTGAGGTGAGTCTCTTGAAGAAATTCTATATGCTCATGGTGTTCCTGTGCATGGCGCTGCTCGCAGGATGCGGCATGGCGCAGGGAAGGGCGGAGCAGACGCCGGAGGATGCCCTTCGGGAAATGCAGCGTGCCGTCGCCCAAAGGGATCGGGAGCAGCTGTCGCGATATGTGGATTTGGAAGATTTTCTGGGCAGGACATATGATGAGGCCGGACATCAGACTGCCGTCCGTATCGGGGAACTGGGCAAGCGATACCCCAAGGATCCGTTTTTTTGGCACGATACGGCATTCATGGAGGATTATGCAAAGGAATATCGGGAAGTCAGCATGGAATTCATGCGGCAGATCCTGTCCCATTATTTCTCCGGGGAAGAACCTGCCTCGTCCTATGACGAGCATCCTACCTCATGGCTCTCCGGAGAGCTTGGGAAGCTCTATCGGGCAAGCCGGGCAGAGGTGACGGAAATCCGGCAGGATGGCAAGAAAGCCGTGGCGGTACTGCGCATCCAAGGGGATGAAAGTCCCTACGGCAGGATGACGGACGGCATCGAGCTGCAGCTCGGCATGGAGCAGCAGCCGGAGGGAAACTGGAAATTTACGCAGATCGCAAACATCGCGGGTTTGATCGTGCCCGTGACAGATGGGGCAGAGATGTTCTGGACCTATCAGGGATGGCAGGAATAATATTTTTATTTGGTGAGTAGATATGATTTCATTCAACGTGCCGCCAGTTGTCGGTGATGAGCTGGCATATATCCAGCAGGCGATAGCGGACCATAAAATCAGCGGAGATGGCGCGTTCACGAAAAAGTGCCACGCGTGGCTGGAAGAGCAATGCGGCGCAGGGAAGGCGCTGCTCACGACGAGCGGCACTTCTGCCCTGGATATGGCAATGCTGCTCTGTGATTTCCATGAGGGGGATGAAGTGATTCTCCCCAGCTATACTTTCTCCAGCACAGCGACATCTGCGGTGCTTTCAGGAGCCAGACTGGTCTTTGTGGATATCCGTCCCGATACCATGAATATGGACGAGAAGAAAATTGAAGAGGCCATCACGGAAAAGACCAAGGCGGTCATCGTTGTTCATTACGCAGGCGTGGCCTGCGAGATGGGTACCATCATGGCCATCGCGGAAAAACACCATTTGAAGGTCATTGAGGATGCGGCGCAGGGCGTGATGAGCACATATCGGGGGAAATACCTCGGAACCATCGGAGATTTCGGCTGCTATTCCTTCCATGAAACAAAGAACTACTCCATGGGAGAGGGTGGCGCCCTCATCATCAATCGGCCGGAATATGTGGAGCGCGCGGAGATCCTGCGGGAAAAAGGAACAAATCGTTCCAAATTCTTTCGCGGTCAGGTGGACAAATACACTTGGGTGGACATCGGAGACAGCTATCTGCCGAGCGAGCTCAATGCGGCCTATCTTCTGGCGCAGCTCCAAAGAGCGCAGGAAATTTATGATGATCGGATGGGAACATGGCAAAAATATTGGGAGGCGTTCCGGCCTCTGGCAGAGCAGGGAAAGGTGGAAATCCCTGTCATTCCTTCGGATTGCAGACACAATGCTCACATGTTCTATTTGAAGCTTGCTGATTTGGAAGAGAGGACGAGATTCATCGAATATATGAAAGGGCAGGGAGTGCAGTGTGTGTTTCATTATATACCGCTTCATTCCTCGCCGGCCGGCAAAAAGTATGGGCGCTTTCATGGGGAGGATGTTCATACGACAAAGGAAAGCGAGCGGCTCGTGAGATTGCCGATGTACTATCATATGGAGCAGAAGGATATCGATCATGTGACGGAGAAAGTGAAGGAATTTTTTCAGTGATGCTATCTGCTATGGAACATCGTATCAGCGAAAGAGAAAAGGAAATTTTCACGGAAATTTCACAGCTCGCAAAACAATATGAGGCGGGAAAGATTGTCCTTTTCGGTTCTCGGGCGCGGCGTACGCACCGTCCGAAGAGCGATATTGATTTGGCCGTCTATGATTGCAGAAATTTTCGGGATTTTTCTTTTGATGCAGATGAAAAGATCAGGACGTTGCTGCAATTTGACATCGTAAACATGGATGGCAATGTTTCGGAGGATTTGAGAAAGGAAATTGATCGGGATGGAATCGTCATATATGAGAAAATATGATCATTTTATGAGCCATCTGTCTGTCCTTTTGCGCGCCCCAAAAGAGGATCTTTCCAACGAATTCATTGTCAGCGGAATCATTGACAAGTTTTTCATTCAATTTGAGCTCGGTTGGAAATTGTTGAAGGAGATGTTGGCGTATGACGGAAAATCAATCAGCGCCAGTGGCTCTCCTCGCTCCATCATCAAAGCTTCCTATGAATGCTATGACTTCATCGAGGAAGAGATTTGGCTGGATATGCTACAGGATCGCAACGATATGACGCACATCTATAACAAATCGCGGGCAATGGAATTGGTGAACAAAATCATCCAATGTTACATTCCCGCCTTTGAACGTATGGGAAAAGCAGTACAGGAATGGAAAAAATGGAATTAGGATGGATGATATCGTGGCAAACGGAAAAAGGCTCTCTTTTGTGATTCCCTGCTACCGCTCGGAGGACACCATCACGGCAGTGGTGGATGAAATAGGGGAAACCGTTCAGACAAGGGAAGGGTATGACTATGAGATTATCCTTGTCAACGACGGTTCTCCCGATGGTGTATGGAATGTCATCGAAAAGATGGCAGAAAACGACTATCACATCGTGGGAATTAACCTCTCAAAAAATTTTGGGCAGCAATGTGCCTTGATGGCAGGCTATCATCACTGCTCGGGAGACTATATTATTTCTCTTGATGATGATGGGCAAGCCCCAGCCAGTGGATTGTATGCCCTCCTTGATAAACTGGAAGAAGGCTATGATGTTGTCTATGCGAGTTATGAAACTCACAGAAAACATTGGTTTCGAAAGTTAGGAGCAGAGTTTGCCTCCAGAACATCGGATTACATTTTTGAACAAAAACTTCCTCGTGGGAGCACCTTCTATGTCATGCGCAAATTCATTGCACAGGAAATGCTGCACTACAGGAATCCATATCCCTATCCTTTTGGACTTGTTTTGCGCATCACCCGTAAGATAGGGCTGGTTCCTTTAGAACACAGGAATCGTATCTCCGGCAGTTCCGGGTATACGTTAAAGGCGTTGATTTTTTTATGGGTCAACAGTTTTACGGCCTTTTCCATCAAGCCACTCCGCATGGGGTCTTATTGCGGCTTTTTCTTGTCCTGCATCGGGTTTCTCTTTGCCGTTGTAACCATTCTTCGAAAATTGTTTTTCGAGCCAAATATGGTCGCCGGGTGGAGTTCCATCATTTCAATCCTGTTGATTGTCGGAGGTATGATCTTGCTTATGCTGGGCTTGATCGGGGAGTATATCGGAAGAATTTATATTTGCCTGAATGACTCGCCGCAGTTTGTTGTTCGGGATATTTGTGCACAGGGCAGGAAAGAAACGAAACAAGGAGCTGCTCCATGAAAAAACTGCTGGTAACGGGAGGAAGTTATGCGGAAATTCCCCTGATTGAAGAAGCAAAAAAGCAAGGATGGTATGTCATTACCACAGGCAATCATCGTGATGGTCTCGGGCATCAACATTCTGACCGATATATCCCATGTGATTATTCGAATATGGAATCCATCTGTCAACTGGCAAAATCAGAAGGAGTCGAAGGGGTTGTCTCCGCATGCAATGACTTTTCTTATTTGTCTGCGGCGTATACTTGCGAAAAATTAAGCCTTCCGGGACATGATCCGTTGGAAACGGCGAAAGTCATTCATCATAAGCACCACTTTCGCTCGATGGTTTCTTCTTTGGGAATCCCATCCCCAAAGGCCATCCTGTGCGATACGCTCCAAGGGGCTGTTTCCGCTTCCGAAGCCATTGGATTTCCCCTTGTTGTCAAGCCTATTGATCTTTTTAGCGGAACAGGAGTAACCATCTGCAAAAATCCCATGGAGTTAGAAGACGCCTTTTATAAGGCAAAAAAAGCAACACGTCAGAATTCCGTTCTCTTGGAAGAATTCATTTCAGGAGATCAGCACGGTTCTACTATGCTGCTGAAAAATCAGAAAGTGGTCTGGAGTTTCTTTGACGATGAACAGTATTATTTGACGCCGTATATCGTAGCAGGAGCATCCTCCACCACAAGCATCGACTCTGGAATTTCTTCTCAACTGTGCCGGGATGTAGAAAAAGTAGCCCGCTATTTACATTTGGTGGATGGACTATTTCATGTACAATTTATCGTGGATCAGAAAAATTATCCCATGATGATCGATCCTTGCAGAAGATCGCCGGGAGATTTGTACATTTTATTGGCAAAATATGCGACGGGTACAGATTATCCGTCAGAAATCATCAAGGCAGAAACAGGTATCCCGCTTTCTGATCAGTATATTTCTGCACAACGGCTGATTGCCAGAGAATGTATTTTTCCGAAACAAGAGGGAGTGGTCAAAAAAATTCACATCCGTCAAGATATCGAAAAATACATTATTTACCGCATGATTTTGGCCAAGCCGGGAGATATCGTCCAAAATGCAGCAACCTATAAGGCAGGCATCCTGATAATGGAATTCAAGGACCCACAAAAAATGCACTATGTGACGGAACATTTTCACGAACTGGTAACGATTGAAATGGAATCATGCTGCAGGTCAGAATAAATCTATTTGGGGATACCAGGGGAGAACAAAAAATGAAAGACAACATTTGCATTGGCATGGCAGGAGCCGGTCGTGCCACGGAACTCCACATGCTTGCATTGGATCAATACAGCGGAATCCCCGTAAGAAGGAAAACCATTATGGCTCGACGTAAAGAGCCGTTGGAACAGGCTTGCAAACGATATCGGTTTGAACAGATAACGATGGATTTCAATGAAATGATTCGTGATCCGGAAATCGATTTGATCGATATCTGTACGCCTGCCTATGTGCATGTCCCTATGATACGGGCGGCATTAGATGCCGGAAAACACGTTATCTGTGAAAAATCATTGACAGGATATTTCGGACAGGAGAATGATCCTGCTCCCATCGGTACACATGTCTCCAAACAAGTCATGTATGAAAAAGTATTGGAGGATATTGATTCTCTGGCAAAAGTTGTGCAGAAAGCAAATACCCAATTCATGTATGCAGAGAATTTCATCTATGCTCCTGCTATATGGAAGGCTGCCGATATCATTGCAAAGAAGAAAAGCCGTATCCTGTTTGCGAAGGGCGAGGAAAGCCTGAAAGGATCCAGTTCTCCCGTAGCAGGGCAGTGGAACAAAACAGGAGGCGGAACCTTTATCCGGACGGGGACGCACCCATTATCCGCAATCCTGTGGCTTAAAGAACAAGAAGCAAAAGCACAGGGAAAGGAAATCAGGGTCGTCAGTGTTCTGGCAGATATGGGACGTATTCTTCCCCAACTCACTGAATATGAGCATCGCCATATCGCTGCTCGGCCGATGGACGTGGAAGACTGCGGAACTGTGATATTGACATTTTCCGATTCCACCCGCGCTGTCATCATGGCAACCGATACATTGCTGGGGGGAAGTCGAAATTATGTCGAACTGTATTGCAACGACGCTGTGATTCATTGCAAATTGACGATGAATGACATGATGGAAACTTATTTTCTGGATGAAGAGCGGCTGGATGAAGTAGAAATCTCTGAAATGCTGCCTTCCAAATTAGGGTGGAACCGTCCATTTCTTGCGGATGAATTTGTTCGCGGTTATTGCAATGAAATGAAGGATTTTATCGAGTGCGCGTATTATAACCGAAAGCCTATGTCTGACTTCAAGGTAGCATACGATTCTGTCAAGATTACGTATGCAGCCTATTTGTCTGCAGAACGGGGAGCAAAGGTGGAATTGCCGTCATGAGCGTTATGGAAAAAATTACTGCTGAAGATTACAAACTGTTCGATTACATACGCGAATATGATAATCAGCCATTGATTTTATATGGAGCCGGCATAGGTGCAAAGCGAATCCTTTATTTTTTGCAGTCCCATCAGATACTTCCAAAATACATCGTCGTGGACAGAAAATATTTTCATCCCAATATGAAGATAGAAACTTATGAAGTCAAACCAGTGGAGGATATCTTTGAGCATGCTGTTCACGAACCTGTGGATGTCATCGGGGCTTTTCTGGGATTTGACATAGGACATTTGTCGAAGTATCAATCTAAAATACGAAAAATTTTGAAACTAGATGATGAAATTTTCTATGGTTATATGGAAAAAGGTGATTTGCCTTGTGTTCCAAGAAAATTTTACGAAATTCACGCAGAGCGAATCGAAGCTTTTTATCATGATTTGCAGGATGATTTTTCAAGAAAGACACTTATTTCGTATCTGAATCAAAGAATCAGCTGTGATATGAATTTTTCCACAGGAATGATACAAGAAAATCAGTATTTTGACGCTGCAATCATAAATTTTGGGCAACAGAAAAAATTTATTGATTGTGGAAGTTACAATGGATCAGATACAAAACGGTTCTTTTCTCTTACCCGTTCAGATACATTTTCTTATGTTTTTGAAGCTGATGAAAAAAATATGAGTATTGTAAAGAGAAATCTCAAATCCTATGAAAGCCGCATTCAATACGTCAATAAGGGTGTATGGAACTGCAACGAGTCGATTTTTTTCGATTCACAGCATAATTCTAGCAGTGCGATTGCAGAAGATGGAAACATAAAAATAGAATGCATATCCTTGGATCAGTTGATGGAGACAGAGAAATATATTACATTTATCAAAATGGATATCGAAGGAGCGGAATTGCGTGGTTTGGATGGTGCAAAGAATTTGATTTCATGCTGTCATCCCGTTTTGGCTATCTGTGTTTATCATCGTCCGAAAGATATTTTTCAAATTTACGAAAAAATAAAAGAAATCGATGCAAGTTACCGATTCTATTTAAGAAGGTATCATCCGTTTTTCATTGAAACTGTACTATATGCCATATGAGGGATAGCCATGAAAAAAACAGCCGTCTTGCAATCAAACTATATCCCTTGGAAAGGATATTTTGATATTATTCATGACGTTGATGAATTCATATTTTACGATGAAGTGCAATATACGAGCCGAGATTGGAGAAATCGCAATAAAATCATTGCCTCAAAAAAAATTATCTGGCTTTCTGTTCCGGTTGGTGCAAAAGTACATCGTCGGATTACGGAAGTACGCTTAGAACAAAATCTATGGCAGGAAAAACACTATCGCACCATAGAAATGGCATATCATAAAATGCCTTTTTTTCATCAATATAAAGAATTTTTGCAATATGTTTATTTAGAAAGAACATGGGCGTATTTATATGAATTGAATCGTTTTTTAATTGAACATATATCTCATGATTTCTTGCATATCCAGACGATATTCTCCGATAGCAGAAAATATCCGACGCTTGGGACAAAACATGAGAAACTGCTTCATTTGGTTCAATCCGCTCATACAGATATTTATGTATCGGGACCTGCAGCAAAAGACTACATTGTGGAAGAAGACTATAGAAAAGCAGGCATTCAGCTTATTTGGAAGGATTATGAAGGTTATCCGCAATATCCACAGGACAGCGCGGAGTTTACGCATTTTGTTTCCATTTGGGATCTGCTGTTTCATGTAGGGGACGAGGCGCCATATTATATCTGGGGGTGGCGAAAGTAGCCAGGTGGAAACATTTTTTACTCCTGCACGTCATGTTGCTCCTATATTCCACAGGAGGGATCTTCAGCAAATATGCGGCGGGACAGGAGTTTTTCGGTGCGGGGTTCTGGCTGTTTTACGGACTGTTGATTATGGTTCTTGGGCTCTATGCCATCGGTTGGCAGCAGATTCTGCGTTGGATTCCGCTGTCGGTGGCATTTGCTCATAAATCTGTCTGTGTGATTTGGAGTTTGGTGTGGGGGATTCTGTTCTTTCATGAGAACTTGACCTTTGGGAAAGTAATCGGTATTCTGCTGATTATGGCAGGAATGATTTTGTTCACAACATCGGAGGAATCATAGCATGAGCTCAGGGTACTTTTACATGTGGGGGATTTAAAAAAATACTGGGATTGTTGCTAGGGGGTTTTTGTTTGATTTACACGGATACTGAACTCAAATCAAAAATACATGATATGGTTCGAGATTTTGAAAATGAGGTAGTTGAATTCAAAGAAGCAGGCAGCAACTATTCCTTTAAAGAAATCGGGAAATATTTCTCCGCACTTGGAAATGAAGCTAACATAAGGGGAAAGTCTGAGGCTTGGCTTATCTTTGGTATCACGAATAAGAAGAATTTCAGTGGTACGAGCTATCGTAAAAGTGGTAATCTTCAATCTTTGAAGAGGGAAATTTCTAATGGAACCAATGACAGGATGACTTTCCTTGATATTTATGAGTTGACCATGGAAAAATGTCGAATCGTTGCATTTCAAATTCCTCCAGCAATGCCAGGGATACCGACCACGTGGAATGGTGCTGCGTGGGCTAGGGAAAACGAATCACTGGTTCCTTTGCCAATGAATAAGGTAGATTTGATACGGAGTCAAGTTGGGCTGGACTGGTCCAAGGAGATTGTTAAAGATGCTACGATAGATGATTTAGATTCTGAAGCAGTCGCTTACGCTAGAAAGATGTTTTCTCAAAAACAAGAAAATCGTAAGATGGCGAAAGAAATTTTTTCAGAGATGTCTGATATGGAGGTACTTAACAAAGCTGGGCTATGCTTTAAAGGGAAGATTACTAGGACAGCATTGCTTTTGTTGGGAAAGAAGGAGTCTGCGTTTTATTTCGATGGATTTACGCCAAGGATAACATGGACGCTATATAATGCGGATCAGACAGTAAAAGCCTATGAGCATTTTGATATGCCGTTTTTATTGGCAGTGAATAAGGTATATTCCAAAATCAGGAATGAAAAATATAGGTATATTGCAGATCAGCAGACCTTGTTTCCAGAAGAAGTGCATCAGTATGATGCAGATCTTGTCAAAGAGGTAATCAATAACTGTATTGCTCACTCTGATTACCGGCGTCATGGTAAAATCAACATAGAAGAATTTGAGGATCATCTTGTTTTCATGAACGAAGGGGCTTTCATTCCAGAAACAATAGAAAAGGCTTTGGAACCTGGATATAAACCGCCGTATTACAGAAATGCGTTTCTTTGCAATGCGATGGTGAATATGTACATGATTGATACGAACTCTATGGGGATACCGATGATATACAATATCCAAAAGGCGAGATGTTTTCCTCTTCCGTCTTATGATCTTGATGTTATGAATCGAGTAAGTGTCACGATTTATGGAAAGATGCTGAATAAGAATTATACACGGTTGTTGCATTCATATGAAAATCTGGATCTGATGACGGTCTTTCTCTTGGATCAAGTCCAGAAACGAAAAACCATTTCAAAAACAGACTATAGAGCATTGAAGAAAAAAGGATTCGTTGAAGGACGGTATCCAGCACTTTATGTATCGTACAAAATAGCAGAAGCGGTTGGAGATAAGGCTGGGTATGTAAGGAACAAAGGATTAGATGACAAAATTTGTCAAGAACTTATCGTGTCATCTCTTAAAAATGGCTCATTGAAAAAGGCAGATATCTTCGAATCGGTAAAACATGCATTACCGGAAGTCCTTACGGAAGAGCAGCGATATAAGAAATTATCTAACCTGCTACAGAAGATGAAAAGAGAGGGGACTATCGATGTTCACGGAAATGCGGCTCATGCTGAATGGAGTTTGGCGAAGACAGTTTAGTCAACGAATATATATTTTTAGTCAAGGATAAGACATGCTATTGTGAGAAAAAGTCTTGAAAGGATTGAAAATACAGGGATTTCTTTTGACTAAACCAGGAAAAAATTTTTCCAGTTAGTCAAAGAGATTGTGGCGAGGACAGTAGTATTCACAACATCGGAGGAATCATAGCGTATGGAAATCTTGCCTTATGCGGGGAGTCTTCTCCTGGGCGTGTTTCTGGCATCCATTGCGCAGGCTATGCTGAAATATGCGGCGCGAAGACGGCAAGGCTCATGGTTTCGCATGTACTGGAACCCATGGGTCATCGGCGCATATATCATTTTGTTTGGAACAACCTTCCTTGCCATCTATGCCTATCGGGGGATTTCCTTGTCCATGGGCGCGGTTCTGGAATCAACCAGCTATATCTATGTGACATTTTGGGGATATCGGCTGTTCCGTGAAAAGGTCAATCGGCGGAAAATTCTGGCGTTGTGTTTGATCGTATCGGGGATTGCAGTTTTTTCCCTTTGGGGTTAAGGAAACGCGGGCTAAATTTTTTCGTGGTTTTGATGGGGTGGAGAAAGAGCGTGCTGACCGAGAGAAGATTTTCGCATGTGTGGAAGGAACATATCGAAAACGGGGCTGTGATTGTTGGCAGCCTTTGTGTTCTTGTGCTCTCCATCTATGCTGTCAAGGGTGTTTACCCTTTTGGCAGCGGTATCATCATATGGGGGGATATGGCGCTGCAAGGCGTTCCATGGCTTTATCAGGCATATGATATCTTGACAGGCGCGATTTCTCCCGATTTCACATGGAGATTTTCCGGAGGCGTGGAGACTTCGTCGCTTCTTGTGAGCTTGTTCAACTTTCCGGTGATTTTCTCTGAACGGGAGAATATCTATCTTTTTGCCTCGGTGATACTTCTCTATAAAATGATCTGCATGGGGCTTTCCATGTATTTTTTTTCGTGCCGGTTCGCGGTTCCGCGTGGCTATCGGATCTTGGCAGGCATTCTGTACGCTACATGCTCCTGTGTGCTGATTTACTATCAGATCGGCTATGTCATGCTGGACATTGCTATCCTGTTCCCTGTCCTGATGCGGGGATTTTACGCGCTGGTGGAGGATGGAAAGCCATTTCTTTATGTTGGGATGCTGGCGCTCTGCATGAGCAGGAGCGTATATGTCACCTTTATGGTATGCATGTACCTGTTTCCCATGAGCCTGTTTTTCTTTTGGTTCCGCGTGGAGCGGACGGAGGTACCGGCTAAATGCAGGAATCTGGTGGTCGCGACGCTGCTCGCGCTGGGACTGAGCACTCTCTTCTGGCTGCCGGATATGGCTGCCATCCTTGGCTCGAACCGTGCGGCGGCTGAAACCGTGGAGGGCAGTCTTTGGATGAAGTATCTTCATGCCATCCAGGATGAAAAACTCTATTCTGGCTCTTCTGTGGGACTCAAGGCGTGCTTTTTGATGGGATGCTCACTTTCCCTGGCGGCGCTCCGAAACTCTTGGTCACGCATGACGGGAGGTCTGCGCTATCATAAAGCACAGTTTTTGTTCCTGCTGTGGGCGGTTTTTATTCCCGGGACAGAGGTTCTGTGGCATGGCGGCTCTCATGCGGTGTGGATCGTACGCTTTGCATTCCTGATTTCCTTCGTTATGATCGAGATACTTTTGGTTCTCCGGCAGCATCGGCTGGTGGATTTTTCCGGAGAGTGTCTTCCGCTTTCCGCTGAACGAGGGAAGGAACTGCCGGCTTTTCTTTGCCTGCTTTCCATCAGTGTGCTGGCGTTTTGGCTTTGCCGGACCGCGGAGGAATCCTGGGGAGCGCTGTTCGTTAACACCTTGGTCTGTCTTCTGCTTTGGTACCTGTTTTATCATCTTGTGTTGCAAAAGGCATTCCCGCGGCGGAAACTGCTTCTCGTTGCGGCGCTTGCCGTGGAGGCTGCCGTCAATGGCCTGACCTGGATTGCGCCGAATTTTTGTCCTTCCTTTCATGCGAACCAATACATTTTCCCTGCGGTGAAGCTGTCACGGGAAATTGATTCTCGCCCCATCTCGCCGCTGGAGCGTACAAGGGATATCTACAGCAGTTTTCACTCGAATTACGCATCCATCACGGGGACGAATTCCATCGGGAATTTTTTGGGCAGCATTCCCCCCCGCTTGCAGCAGCAATATGCGGATCTTGGATATGGCACGGTATGGGTCCGCATCACGGATTGCGGAGGGACGCTCTTTTCCGATGCGCTGCTCCATGTGACTTCGGTTTTTACCGAGAAAGAGAGAATGGATCCGGAGTTTTACCAAGAGATTCCTTCGATTCAGGCCATGCAGTGGTATCAGTGCCGATATCTCTTTCCCATTGGCATTGAGATTCAGCAGGATGCTGCACCAAATTCCCATGTGTTCGACTTCCAGAATCGTATCTTCCAATCTGTGACCGGTCTGCGGGAAGATTTGATGCAGGAGGTTCCCGTCCGGTTGCAATCGAGCGGGCAAAATGAGCAGAGCATGGACATCGAGATTTTCGGCAGGAAAAGGCTGTATTTTTACGGCGACTTTACCTACTATGAGGATGCAAAAATCATAGAAGGGATTTATCTCAACGGGGAATTGCGCCAGATTCCCGACCGTGCGGATGTCCAGGGAACTTCCTATCCCAGCGAGGACAATAACCGTGTGCTGGATTTTGGCACGTTTGAGAATGAGACGGTCCATTTGAAAATCAAATGGCTGGAGCAGCAGGACGCATCCAAGCTGCATATCGGCCTGATGGATCTGGGTAGACTGTCGGAGGCTGCCGATATTCTGTCAAAGAGGGATGCCGCATCGGATATCGCGGTGGGAAAGGATTCCTTGTCCCTGAGGTATCGGTCGGAGCACGGCGGATTGCTTTTCTTGCCGATGAACTTTTATGATGCATGGACATGCGAAGTCAATGGTCACCCTGTGAAACTGCAGTCGGTGTTCGGAGGTTTTGTCGGTGTGCCGATGGACGAGGGAGAAAATGAGATCCGCTTGCAATATGACCGTGGATATCCAAGCATTGCGTGGTGTCTGACAGGGTTCAGCCTTCTTTTGGGCGCGATTTTGGTGCGGCTTTTTCGGCGCGGCAGGACAGCGCAATCATGCCGCTTGCTGGATATCCCCGTGACTGCATGTTATGGGATGCTGGCGCTGATGCTCTTTGTCTCCGTGTACCTTGTGCCTGCGCTGATGCTGGTGAAGGTTGTCCTTGGCTGAAATCGGGTGTTATGATGCAGGCAGATGGCCGCATATCGGACAATGATTGTATAGGTGAGCGAGGCGGGACACCAGATGGAAACCTATGTGCGTCAGGGGAAAAAATATGCGACGGATGTCTTAATCATCGTCGGGATTCTTTGCGTCCTTGTGCTGACGATTTATGCAGGAAAGGGAATCTATCCCTTTGGCAGCCGCATGATGATGTGGGGGGATCTGACCCAGCAAGGCATACCGTGGCTTTACGATGCGTACGATGTGTTCACCGGCGCGGCAGATTCCGGTTTTACATGGAGATATTCGGGCGGACTGGAGGGAAATGCATCATGGATTGCCAATCTCTTTGACTTTCCGGTGATCTTCTCGGAGCGTGCGAATCTTTATCAATTTTTTTCTGTGCTGCTCCTGTTCAAGATGTGCTGCATGGGCGTTGCGATGTACCTTTTTGCTTGCAGGTATGATGTCCATCGTGGACTTAAGATCCTGACGGGAGTTCTCTACGGGATGTGCTCCTGTGTGCTGGTCCACTATCAAATCGGATATGTGATGCTGGACATGGCCATCCTGTTTCCCGTTCTGATGGTCGGATTTTATCTGCTGATGGAGAAGGATCAGCCTTTTCTTTACCTTGTTATGCTCGCATTTTGTATCTATAAGAATACCTATGTGAGCTTCATGATCTGCATGTATCTCTTTCCCCTTGGACTGTTTTATCTTCTCTTTTGCGCTGAAAGGAAGGAAGCTGCACGAAAGTGCAGAAATCTGGTCATTTCCTCCTTGCTGGCCATCGGATGTTCTTCTCCGTCCTGGTTTTCCATGATCTCTTCCCTGGGAGACTCCAATCGGCTTGCCATGTCCGGCGGGGGAAGTCCTTCGGGACTGTTCTCCATGTATTGGAATGTGATCGCAGGAGAAAATGGAGGATTCCACGTACCCGATTTTCTCATGGTCTCCTGTCTGCTGATGGGACATGGGTGGATGTTTTCCTCTGTTTTTTTATCATGGAAGAAAATGACAGGGGTATTGCGCTATCATAAAGCACAGTTGATTCTTCTGCTCTGTGCCATGTTCCTTCCGGGGACGGAACTGCTTTGGCACGGCGGCTCTCATTTCATGTGGCCGGTTCGGTTTGCTTTTATTGTCACATTTGCGTTGCTGGAAATCTGCCTGGTGCTGCGGCAGCAGGGCATCCTTTGCGTCGCTGGATGTGCCGGACAGAAATTTTTCGTATCCTCCGATGGCAGGGGCCTGTTTTCAGCGGTTTTCTTTCTGGCCGTTGCAACGGTCTTTCACATTTGGCTCAGTCTTCGCTTTACGGATGATTGGATCTCTTTGCTTGCCGTTTCCACTTTTTGCTTTCTCCTTTGGACGGTGTTCTACCAATACGCTTTGCACTATTCGTTTCCTCGGAGAAATGTCTTGATTTTGGCTGCTCTGGTGATGGAGCTTGGGTGCAATGGATGGAACTGGCTGGCGCCTGATTTTGTCAAGATGTCGTCGTCCCCTTTGCAGGTGACACCCGACTGGAACACGCAGGAATATAACCGGTATTTTCTGACAACCGAGGCGCTTTTTCGGGAAATCAGCCATCAGGGGAAGAGCCCCCTGGATCGTACGCGGGATGTGTTCCACAGCTTCAACAGCAATTATGCTGCCATGACAGGCACCTGTTCCATCTCCAATTATCGGGGCAATATTCCTTCCCGTATTCAGGATCAATATGCTGCTCTTGGGTACGGAACCGAAGGGGTAAGGGTATTGGATTCAGGCGGGACGCTGTTTTCGGATGCCCTGCTTCATGTGACGTCGGTTTTTACAACGGAACAGGAGTTGAGCAGGGAGTTTTATCAGGAAGATCCGTCTGTGTCAGCTGTCCATTGGTATCATTGCCGCTATGAGCTTCCCGTGGGGATAGAGATCCGGCAGGATGCTTTGCCGAGCAAGGAAGTATTTGCCTACCAGAATCATGTGTTTCACGCCATCACGGGTCGGGGAGATGATTTGATCGAGATCTGCCAAAGCGGCTTGGATAGGGAAAGAATCGAGATTCCTGTCCGTGGGAGGAAGGAACTGTACTTTTATGGGGATTTTGTATACCATGGCGATAGGTCTGCGGAAATCGGAGAAATCCGTGTCAATGGGAACATCTTTCATATCCCGAATCTGACTGAAATGCGGAATACGGCATACCCTGCGGAGTTCAATAGCCGCTTGCTGGATTTGGGAACATTTGAGGATGAAATTGTCGTTCTGGAACTGGAAAAGAACAAGGAGGTTGACGCTTCCAAGCTGCATGTCGGCTTGCTGGATTTGGGCAAAATGTCAGAGGCGTTCCGTAGGATAAGGGAGAAGAATCATGTTTCGGAGGCAGAAATAGGACCATTGTCGTTGTCGCTGCATCAAGAGTCAGAACGTGGGGGAATTCTTTTCTTGCCTGTGAATTTTTATCCTGCTTGGAAGTGCGAAGTCAACGGGCAGCCCGTGGCGTTGGAATCTGTGTTCGGCGGGTTCGTGGGAATTCCCGTCAGTCAGGGGCGCAATGAGATCCGGATGGAATACAGAAAGGAATTGCCGCGAGGTGTTCTCGTCTTGGTATGGGGCAGCGCTCTCCTGTCTGCGATGTGGCTTTTATTCCAGCTTCGGGGAATAGGCAAGCTCTCATATGGTGTCCCAGATATTTTGATTACGGCTGTCTATGCCGGAACTGCTTTCCTGCTGCTGCTGGCAGCCTACCTTGTTCCTGCCTTGTCCTTGGCAGTCCGTATCCTGTTTTGAGTTCATGCAAAAGGAGTTTAGGAGCTGTTCATGTTTACACTTGATTTCAAGCGGAATGCAAGGGCCTATCTTGTCCTGTGCATGATTTTTTCCTGCGTTTTTCTGCTGAACTGTCTCACTCCCCTGTCCTATGGGGATGATTATGTCTACTGCTTTATTTGGGACGGGAGCAGCGGGTGGAATATCTATGAGCCGCTTCCGGAGGATGCAAGGCGTGTGGAGGGCATTGCAGATTTGGTGCAATCGGTCAGCTCTTATTATATGCATTGGGGAGGCAGACTGGTCGGTACGGCTCTTTCGCAGTTCTTCGCGTGGCAGGGGAAAGAGCTGTTCAATTTCTGCAATTCCGTGATATTTTTGGTTTTGATCTTGGAAATCCACGCTCTGAGCACGGGCGGGAAGATGGTCTCGGGTCTGAAGGCATTCCGCTTGCTCTGGATTTTTTTTGCGTTGTGGAGCTTTGTGCTTGGAATCAATGGGGTCATGCTCTGGGAGATTGGGGCATGCTACTATTTTTGGACCATGGTCCTCGTTCTGGCCTTTCTGATTCCCTATCTCAGACAGTTTCGCTCGGAGACGGAAACAGGATCCGACAGCATGCGGCAAATACTGGGAATGGGATTTCTTGGTCTTTTGGCGGGAAACACGAACGAAAACACCATCTGCTGGCTGATTTTGCTGCTGGGATACGATTGCCTCCTGTCTCGCAGGGAGAAAAGACTGCAAGGCTGGATGGTTTCCGGTCTCGTGGGACTGGCTCTGGGCTATCTGGCGCTGCTCTTTTCTCCTGGAACCATTGGGCGCATGCTCTTGGATGTGCAGACGCTCGGTACACAGAGTTTCTCAGGAAAATTTTTGATTTTGGCGGCAGGCTTTCTGTTTCAGTTCCTGCTTTGGCATTTTGTCCTTCGGGGATGGAGGGCAAGGAGCAGTTTCGGGACAGGGGCATGGGCAAGAAAAACCATGCAGCTCATACGCATCGAATGCATGCTGAGTTTCGGGATGCTGTGGATCATGCTGCTGTCCCCGGAACTGCCGCTTCGTTCGATGTTTCCGTCCACGGTGTTCCTGATTGTGGCCGCTGCGACCATGATGGAGCTGATGCAGCGGACAGGGAAGCATTGGGCAGGGGGCAGGCTCAGAAGGTTTTTACATCGATTGGGCGCAGGATACATGATTTTTACCTTGGCTGTGACGCTCTGGAGCTTCTATGGAGCAACGCAATATGCCCGTGAAGTGGACAACTTGGCAGAGCAGCACGCACGATCAGGCTCGCAGGAGATATTGGAGATTCCTTGGCACGAGGAAAGCAGGATGCAGCTTGTGCTCAGCGGCATCCACAATACGCCTCCCCCTTTGCTGACCGATGAAAAGCATTGGAAGAATGCAGCATATGCGAGATATTGGGGAATCAAGGGCATTCGCATGAGGGAGAAGTGACTTTATAAGGAAGCCTTTTGCCATAGGATGGACAGCAGGATGGCGCTTCCTGCAAAATATGGGCCGTAGGCAAGGAAGTCCCTGCGCTTCTTTTTGCCCGTCAGAAGCAGAAGCAGGGCGGCAAGGCCGCCGAGGAAGAAACCAAGAAGTATGACAGCGAGGAGTTTGTGAGTCCCCAACCATAGTCCCAAAACGAAAATGAGCTTGATGTCTCCGCCGCCGATGCCGCCTCCGGTGAGAATGGCAAGCAGGAGGAATGCGATGCCGCCTGCGAAAGCCGCCATCAGGTGATTTCCCGCAGGCAGCGGCAGCAGCGGGAAAAAGGGAAGGGCGAGCAGGGCAAAGGGGAGGAGCATGGCATCGTAGATGACATGCTGCTCGAAATCCGTGCAGACCGTAAGCAGCAGAAAGGAAATGAGCAGAAGGTAGTAGACGAGAAGTGGGAGAGGCAGGGGAAGAAACGGGAGCATACAAAGCCAGAGAAAGATAGAAAGAAAAGGTTTGCGAAAACGCTTTCTATTTTCTGTCTCCGCAGGATAGCTGAGCGTATCCGGTTCGTTTCGGTAACGTGCATCCATCCATTCAGAAAAAAAATGAGAAATGATGCAGGAGAGAAGGAAAAAGACAAGATATGTCGAAATAGAGACAGTACTCAGAGGAACACAAGGGAGAATCGGATCGTGCATTTGGATGGCTCCTTATTTTTCATTTTGTCGGGTTCTTTGGGCAGATTGTCCCAAATAATTTTGAAAGAAACGAGAATAGTACTATTCCCAATAGATAAAAGATATGGTATCCTAAGTTTAGGACTATAGTTTTATCTTTAAAGGACGTTGGAACTGCCCCGTTCTTCGGATTGGGAATATTTTCTGAAAAAAACATGGAAAACAGTAAGAGAGTATGATATGATGAAGGAACATATCAACAGACATTATAGCATAACGATCTTAAAACGTCCTGATGGAATTGCATCATAACATCGGGATGATTCATCTCTAAAGGGAGCGGGGGAAGAGAAATGGCAGCGAAAGGAAAGCTGGCACAGAAACTCAAGGCCATCTCGGAGAAGGTGACCTATCGGCAGCTTTTGATCCTGGCAGGTGTGGTGAGCTGTTTGCTGGGGGTTTTTGTCTTTATGCTCATGCCGGGCAGCAGCAAGAAGAACGAGACACCTGCGCCGCCGCCTGTGTCCACGACAAAGGTGGTAGTTGCAAAGCAGGATATCCCGCAGAGGGCGATCATCAATAATACCATGCTGAAGGTCGTGGATGTGCCGGATGATCTGGTGCCGGCAGGAGCCTTGAAGGATATGAGCGAGGCGCTGAATCTTCCCGCCAGCGTGATGATCCAGCAAGGGGATGTGCTGACGGACAAGAAGGTATATAAGGACATCAAGATGGCAGGCTTCCCGGGCATGATTCCACCGGACTGCCGCGCGATCTCCGTTCCGATTTCGGATGTGACGGGCATTGCGGGCTTTGCAAAGCCGGGCGACTATGTGGATGTCATGATCGTTAACGGGCAGCGCAGCCAGAACCGCATCGAGGGCGAGATCCTCATGCAGAATGTCCTGTTGCTGGGCGTCAACAAGAGTGCGAATCCTCCCTCCAATCAGGCGGCAGCTCCTCCGGAAGGCGAAGGGAAGGACAAGAAGGACGACAAAAAGAAGGATAATAACAATAATAACGGCAACGTGCAGGCCTCCGGGGAGGCAATGGCCACCGCGACGCTTGCGCTGACACCTGAGGAGGCTTTGAAGCTGGCAGTCGCAATGGAGCAGGGGAAGATTTATCTGGTGCTCCGTCCTGTGAAGCCAAAGGACATGTTTGTACTGGATACGGATTATTTCCAAGTGAAAGAGAGAGAACGCACGGAACAGCCGGCATCGCAGGCGCCGCAGACCGTGGTGATTAATCCGAATGCTTCCGCATCGGCTCCTGCTTCTCCGTCGGCGGCTCCTGCCCCGGCAGCGCATACCATTGAGGTATATCGGGGAACGGATGCGTCGACAGTGGGGGTGGATAACTGATGTTTGATTGGAGCAAAAAGATAGGAATCGGCCTTTTGGCGGCATCCATTGCCGTGGCGGCAGAGGCACCTGCCTATGCGGCGCAGCAGCCCATCTGGCTGGAGGTCAACCAGTCCTATTATCTGGATACCGGCGGACAGATCACACGGGTCGCCGTGGCGAATCCGAAGATTGCGGATGTGAATATCCTTGGGGCAAGCGCGTTGAACGTGGTCGCTTTCGGAGCGGGCACAACGACGCTTACCGTCTGGACTTCCAACGGGCTTCGTCAGGAATTTCAGGTCGTGGTTTCCTCATCGGATTCCGGTCTGGCGGCTTTGATCCAGAAGACCATCGGGCTGCCGGGGGTCCGGGTGGACAAGATCGGCGACAAGATCATTCTGACGGGCACGGTGCAGAATCAGCGCGAAAGGGATCGTGCCGTGCAGATTGCTTCCATGTTTGTCCAAGGGAAAGCAGAAAAAGAGGATGAAGCAAACAGCAGCCTGCTCAGCGGCGGCGTGGGGGAGGTATCCGGCGCCTCTGTGGAAAAGGATGATGCGGATATATCTCATCCGAATGTCATCAATCTCATCGAGATGGTGAATCCCGACCAGATCAATATCGAGGCAATGGTCATAGAGATCAATTCCTCCGATGCGAAGAATCTTGGTGTCCAGTATGGCTCCAGTCTCGGAGGCACGACGACCTTTGGCAATGAGGGCATCTACTTTGCGGGCGAGGGATTCGGAGCCCAGCGGGAAAAAGGAGATCGCTGGTACAACCGCAACTGGCTGTTCACGCATTTCTCCCAGATCAATGCCAGAATCAGCGCATTGATCACCCAAGGGAAGGCGCGCATCGTGTCCCGTCCGAACATCACGACCATGAGCGGTAAGACGGCGGGCATTCTGGTAGGCGGCAAGGTGCCATATCCGGTGAACAACGGGAACGGAAGCACCAGTGTCAGCTGGCAGAACTACGGCGTTGAGCTGGATCTGATCAAGCCGGTGGTGGATCAGGACAACAACGTTACGGCGAGGCTGTTTGCGTCCGTGAGCCGTCTGGACTGGGCGAATGCGGTGTCCTCCTCGGATTCCACATGGCCGGCTTTGGCGACACGTCAGGCGGAAACCATGGTCAATGTGCCGAGCGGCATGACGATGGTGATCGGAGGACTCTTGAACTCCGAGGATTCCAAGGTGCTGAAAAAGGTGCCGATTCTGGGAAATATTCCCATTCTGGGCGAATTGTTCAAGTATCATGAGGACAGCAATGATAAAACGGAAATCATGATTCTCATTACGCCGCGCGTGGTCAATGAGACGATGCCCACTCGCATGACGGAGCAGATGCGTGACTTGTATCGTGAAGAGCGCAGAGCAGAGGAAAAACGGCCCGAAGTGGATGTCAACGCGCCGGTTCCGTCCGTGGAGGAGGAGAAGGCGGCAAAACTGGCAGAGCAGCAGAAGGCTGTCGAAGATCCGAAGCTCACGCAGGAAGAGGATTCCATCCTTGGAAAGTATCTGCATCAGGATGTGCTTCGCAAGCCAACGGAAGATGAGAAGCAGAGTGTGAAATAATTATTGAAATAATCATTTGGGAAGGGAGTGGGCGGCTTGCCCGGAGAGAGAATCAACGGTACGGTTCTGACCTTTTTCAGTTCGGCTTCTGCTGTGGGCAAAACGCTCATCAGCATCAATATGGCGTCCGAGCTGGCGAGAGCGGGCGCGAAGGTCTGCTTGGTGGATCTTGATCTGCAGTTCGGGGATGTCTGCAATTATCTGCTGCTGGACCCGAGTCACACCATCGCGGATCTGCAAAAGGGCATCCAAACGCAGGGCAGCGAGTGCAATGTCGCGTCCTTCCTTTGCCCCTATGAATATGACGGCACTGTGTTCTATGTGCTGGCTTCGCCCAAGAAGCTGGAAGAAGCATACAACATATCGGAGAAGGAGATCAAGGAGATCATCCGAAGGCTGCAGACGATGTTCGAGTATGTGATCATCGATACGACCTCCATGTTCAGCGTGGTCAACCTCATGCTTCTGGATCTCAGCACGATTGTCACGTTCCTTGGCATTGTGGATTTCATACCGACCATCAAGAACATGAAAATCGGAAATGATACCTTGCGGAGCCTGAACTACGATGAAAACAAGATCCGCTTGGTGCTCAACCGCAGCGACGCAAAGTCGCGGATCAGCATGCGGGACGTGGAGCGGCTGTTGGGGGTTCCCTTCGATTTCATCCTGCCCAACGATTTTCGGGCGGCAAGCAAATCCGTCAAGACGGGCGTCCCGCTGGTGCTGGAGGATGAGGGAACGGAGCTCAGCAAGAGCCTGAGAGAGTTGGTGTCCCGCTATACCAACCGTGTCTACGCGGGAGATGACTCCTACGGGACGGAGCATAGCGGCGGGAGTGGCTGGTTCAGCCGCTTGTTCAGCTAGGAGGCGGGTGTATGGAATATCATGTCATGCTCGTAGAGGGCAACCGCCTGATGCTGGAGCAGCTTGCCCATGCCATCAAGGAGGCGCCGGGCTTCACGCTGGCGGCGCGCTATCAGGATCCGATGGATGCCCTCGGACAGGGGGTCGTGTTCAACCCGAATCTCATTTTGCTGGATATCGACCAGCACAGCGGTACGGGCATTTTGGCGGATTTCCTCCGCGTGTTTCCGAATACCGCGATCATCTGCATGGGGGAGCGCTGGCAGTCCGAAGTGGCGAGCCATGTGGTGCAGTCGGGGGCAAGAGGATATCTGGTCAAGCCCTTTTCCGCAGAGGAGCTGCGGGAGGCGGTCGATACCTTCGGCAAGAGCGGCATGGAGGTCTCTTCCCATACGATGGCGTTCTTCAGCCCGAAGGGAAAGAGCGGCAAGACCACGCTCATTGCGAACCTCGCCATGAGCCTTGCGCAGAAGACCGGCGAGCAGGTCGGCATCATTGACGCGGACTTGCAGTTCGGGGATATGTCGGTGTTCTTCAATCTGGACGCAAAGAGCACCATTGTGGAGGCTTCGCGGGATGTGGATTTCCTGTCCCCGATTTCTCTCAACAACTATTTCCTGCCCGTGACGGACAAGGTGAAGGTGCTTTGCGGCACGCAGAATCCGAGCCTCAATGACAAGGTGGAGATCGAGCCCCTTGTCAATGTACTGAACATGTCGAAGAATCTGTTCCGCTATGTGCTGGTGGATATCCCTGCGGGATTCAACCCGACCTCCATCGCGGTGTGCGAGGCGACGGATACGACCTATCTGGTCGCCATGATCAACGGAGGCTACGAGATCCGCCATATGCAGCGGGCTTTGGAGATCTTCAAGGACTGGGAGGATTACAAGGATCGGGTGAAGGCAATCTATACGCGGGTCACGCCCTGCGACATCGCAGCGAAGCTGCAGATTGAGGAGCTCATGGGCTATCCGGTGGAGGCCATCATCCCGAATGAGTATCTGGTGGTGTCCGAAGCGGCGGACAATGGTCGCATGGCGACGGACATCCGGCCGGACAGCCAGCTTTCCCGCAGCATCAACCGGTTGGCAGACAAGATCATCGGACATAAGCATATACGGTGGGATAAGCCATGAGAGGCACGATTGCAGTTTTGATCACGGCGGCTGCCTTCTTTATCTTCCTTTACTATATCCAGAAACGGGAGACCAGCCGCAACCAGATGGTAAAGCGCATGGAATTCTTCTCCGGCAATGAGGACGAAGAAGGCAAGAAGATTGCGCTGGCGAAGAACTTGGATCTGAAAGACCGACTCATGGAGCAGGTGCGGTTCCTGGCAAGCCACTGGAACAAAGTCCATCAGAATGATACGATGGATCTCAGGATGCAGCAGGCAGACTGGCCTTTGCTTGGCTCGGAGTTCCAGGTGATGGTGCTGTTGATTTCCATTGTTGCGGGAGTCTTTGCATTTTTGCTGACCTTGAAGCCTGTCATGGCTCTTGTGGGCGCAGGCGGCGCGGCGCTTGTCTGCATGCTGTATCTGAAGATCTATATCAGCCGCAGGCAGGCGGCATTTTTGAACCAGCTCGGAGATACCCTTGTCATGGTGTCCAACGCGCTTCGCGCGGGCTTCAGCTTCATGCAGGCCATGGAGCTCATCTCGAAGGAGATGCAACCTCCCATCGGGGTGGAGTTCCAGAAGGTCATCAATGAGATGAACCTTGGGGCGACCTTGGAAACCGCCATGGAGAACATGGGCAGGAGGATGCAGAGCTCCGACTTCGATCTGGTGGTGACGGCTGTCCTGATCCAGCGGCAGGTGGGAGGAAATCTCTCGCAGGTGCTGGACTCCATCAGCAATACCATCAACGAGCGCATCCGCATGAGGAATGAGATCAGCTCACTGACGGCGCAGGGCAAGCTGTCGGGATTGATTGTCGGCGCGATTCCCATCTTTATCGCTTTTTTCATCTGGTCCAACAATCCCGACTATTTTCAGCCGATGCTGGAAAGCCCCACGGGAAAGGGGCTTTTGGCGGGGGCTGTCGTTCTGGAGCTTTTGGCGATTATCGTCATCCGGAAGATTATTGATATCGATGTATGATGGATGATGCAGTGGGGGTGAGGAGATGCTTCCTCGGATGTTGCGGTATATTTTTCAGGTGTATCGGCAAAAGGGGCAGGGGCTTTTGGAGTATGCTTTGATTATCGCCTTTGTCATTGCCGTGGGCGTGGCGTTGGTCTCTGCCCGGCCGCAGCTCTTGGAGGCGCTTTTGGCGAGCTTTAACTCCTCTGCCGATGTGGTGAATTCGATGGATTGATTTGATGTGATGCCTTCCAAGGCTTCATATATATTTCTTTATTCAAATTTTTATGAGGGAGGAATTTTTATGTTGGAAATGGTGACGTATCTGAAGGATCGCTATATGAGCGAGAAGGGGCAGGGCATGGTGGAGTATGCTCTCATCATTGCTTTTGTTGTGGCTCTTGCGATTGTGCTCTCGTCTGATGGTGGACTTTCCGGCGCCATCGAGGGCGTCTTTGGCAGTGCTGCAAGCCAGATCAATGCACAGTAATTCTTGATGTGAACTGTCGGAAACAGTCTCTCCTTCGGGAGAGGCTGTTTCTGAATCAGTGCCCGAAAGGAGGCAGTGGAATGAAGCTATGGCAGTATTGCCGTCAGAAGGGACAGTCCATCGTGGAGTTTGCCGTTGTGCTGCCTTTCTTGCTTTTGATTGTATTAGGCATTATGTATTCGGGATTTATTTATTCGGACTATGAGGCCATCAATGATTTGGCCAGGATGGCGGCGAGAGATGCGTCCGTGATGACAGCGGAGTCATATAATACGAAGGAAAGCAGTAATGCCGATGCGGCAATCATCGGATTCAGCGATTTGGAGGAGCAGTATGAGGCGTTTGAGCTGCCGAACAATCTTTATATCTTGAACGATGTCAGTATCACATACGATGCAACGAACCAGCGTGTCGTGGTGACGGTGACGGCAAGGCTGAACCCTGACAGCAGCAGCCTGAGCAGTGCGTTTTCCGGTTTTCTGGGCGAAGGCTCGGTCTTGAACCGTCTGTCTGTGGAATATCAGATGCACTGCGAGAACGCTTTGACAACTACTTGATCGGATGAAAATGAGCATGGGGATTTTCCCTGTGAAATGAATAGAACCTTTTTTGAGGGGGAGTGAATATGTCATTGCTGACGCGCCTGGGGCGCACAGATGGGAAGAATCTGCAGGTCATGATCTTTTCCTCCCGTAAAGGCGGCGAGACGAATGTCGCCGAGGATCGGGCGCAGAATCTGAAACTCATGATCCATCGCAAGATCGTGGAGGAGATCACGCCCGAGGAGCAGCGCATTATTTCTGCGAAGAACATGTCCGATGATGATCTCGGTCTGGTGAATGATATCATCGACAAGTACTTCAAGCGGGTACTGGAGACGAATCCCTATGCGGTGCCGCTGGGGGAGCGCACGCGCCTTGTCGCGGAGATCCGTGATGAGATGCTGGGGCTTGGTCCCTTGGAGCCGCTTTTGAAGGATGATACCATCACGGAGATCATGGTCAACGGGCCGAAGAAGATTTTCGTGGAGAAGCTGGGGAAGCTCACGTTGACGGATGTGAAGTTTCAGGACAACCAGCATCTCATGAATATCATCGAGCGCATCCTGACGCCTTTGGGACGCCGCATTGACGAGTCCTCGCCCTTGGTGGATGCGCGTCTGGCGGACGGCTCCCGTGTGAATGCGATCATTCCGCCGCTTTCCCTTGTGGGGCCTGCGGTGACCATCCGCAAGTTCTCAAAGAAGCCGTTTTCCGTTGAGAATCTCATCGCTTTCGGCACCATGGACGAGCGCATGGCACAGTTTCTGCGTGCCTGTGTGAAGGCGCGTATCAATATCCTTGTGTCGGGAGGTACCGGCTCCGGCAAGACGACGACCCTCAATGTGCTGTCCTCCTTTATCCCGAATACGGATCGTATCGTGACCATCGAGGACGCGGCGGAACTCCGCCTGCAGCAGGATCATGTGGTGACGTTGGAATCCCGTCCCGCGAATCTGGAGGGCAAGGGCGCGATTACGATTCGCGACCTTGTGCGGAATGCCCTGCGTATGCGCCCCGATCGCATCATTGTGGGAGAGGTGCGTTCCGGCGAGGCGCTGGACATGCTTCAGGCCATGAATACAGGCCATGACGGCTCCCTCACCACCGCCCATGCAAATACGCCCCGCGATGCTTTGAGCCGCTTGGAGACCATGGTGCTTATGTCGGGTCTCGATCTCCCGGTACGAGCCATCCGTGAGCAGGTTTCTTCCGCTATCGACTTGGTATTGCAGCAGTCCCGTATCCGTGACGGCAGCCGCAAGGTGACCTATATCACGGAGGTCCAGAAGATGGAGGGCAATACCATCACGACGCAGGATATTTTCCACTATGTGCAGACGGGATTCGATTCTGATGGAAAGTCCGTCGGGCATTTCGAATCGACCGGTCTGCAGCCGGGTTTTCTGGAAAAGTTCGCCATGAACGGCGTAGAGCTGCCGGAGAACTTCTTTGAGGCAGGGCCGGCTTCGGATGGAGGAGGTATCTTCTGATGGGCAGTCTTGCGGTATTCGTCAAGTTCCTGTTTGCCCTTTCCGTTGCGCTGTTCACCTTCCTTGCCCTTTTTTCTATCATCAAGCAAAAGATTGGGGACAGAACGCTGATACAGAAGCGCATGCTTGGTATCGAGAACATGAACGTGAACCTGCGGAAGCCGTCTGTCGTGCAAAGCATGATGGAGCAGCAGGAGCGTGAGCACCAAAAAGCGCGAAAATTGGAGGACACGCCCTTTGTGGAGCGCGTCATCCTGCCGATGCGGAGGAAGGCAGAAGCTTTCCTGCTGCGCTTCACGTCGGGCTATATCCGTGATGCCATTGAGCACCAGCTTCTGCTTGCGGGGCGCCCGGCAAGGGGGCGTTCGGGGCCCTTTGTTCTGAAAATGGTGCTGTGCGCCGTGGTTGTGGGAGGCTTCCTTTTCTATGTTCTTTCGCACAAGCAGGGGATGCCTATGCCGCAAAAGATGGCATTCTTCGCCCTTGGAACTGTCGGCGGCCTGATGTTGCCCCTTCTTGTGCTGCGCAGCCAGATACGGAAGCGGCAGGAGGCCATCAAGAAGCAGCTCCCGGAGGTGCTGGATCTGCTCTGCGTCAGCGTTCAGGCGGGGCTTTCCTTTGACGCTGCTCTGCGGAAGATCGTTGTGCGGATGGGTGGGCCCTTTGTCGCGGAGTGCCGCAAGATGCTGGACGATGTGCGCATGGGCATGACGCGGCGGGATGCGCTGCTGGGCGTGGGCTATCGCTGCGGCGTGCAGGAGGTGTCTCTCTTCGTGACCTCCATCATCCAGGCGGAGCGCCTTGGCTCGAATCTCAGCAATACCTTGAGCATTCAGGCGGACAACGTGCGGGAGCGGCATCGGCAATGGGTCAAGGCCATGGCGCTCAAAGCGCCGGTCAAGATCGTGCTGCCGCTGGTGGGCTTCATTCTGCCCGCTATCTTCATCGTGGCGCTGGGGCCTGCGCTGTTCAATGTGGCAAAGAATCTGTTCAAGTAAGAATTTCTGTGTATAACCAAAGATAAGAAATCGCCTGTCGGATGTCATTTCGACAGGTGATTTTTCATTGTGCGCCCGGCGGCGCACGTTTCTGACCGGTGAAAGTCCGGTGCGGAACGCGAAGAATATGCGGGAGCGCCAAGGTCGTTCCGTCGGATATGGAAGGAACGGGACAGTGCACAGCCGGAACTCTTGGAGAGGATACTTTCGAGGGACAACCTGAACAGAGCCTATATCACTCAAGTGTCAACCTATGTTTTATGCACGAAAATGCTGGGCGGTGGATTCTTTCACGCCGAGGTAGGTCTTGAGCGAATCCTGGAGCAGATGGGAGTAATTGACCTTTTCTTTGCGGGCGAGGATGTCAAGCCAACGAGGAATGGTTACGGTTTTGGTGGTTGATTTGTTGAGCATTTTTTCGCGGAACGGAGGCATCCATGCTTCAATCATAACAATGCTGCCGCTATCCCCGTCTGGCTTTACATCAGATACACGAGACGGTTCCGGGATAGTTTCGCCATCTTCTTCCATGCTGTATAAATGAAGCTGCAAGGCTTCTTTGGCATTTTTGAATGCATCCTCCATCGTGTGAGCGCACGGAAGACAGCCGGGAAGGTCAGGAAACTCGATAGCGATGCCATCAGGATCATCGTAAAAAATTGCGGGATATACATAAGTATCTTTCATTGCAACGAACCTCCTTTGTGTAAATCAAGAGGGGCAGGGGGTTGTATTATGGGAACACAACACCTGCTTGTCTCGATATGCTGTTGAGCGTACGGCGTGGTATGTCTTTCAAGGGATGCGTGACTGTCACCGTTCCGGGCTTTGAAGGATGCTGGAAGTGGTGATGATCGCCCTTGCATCGTACTTCCCGCCATCCGTCATTGTGCAGTATCGCTATAACTTCCCTCGATGAATAGCTTTTCATGTCTTCCCTCCTTCTGATAAACATTCTAACAAGTATAATTATATGTGTCAATGGACGAAATAAATATTTTTATATTTGCCGCTCGTTATGGGCGGCTCTAACATTTGGGAATTTTGCAAGATTTTCTTGTAAAAGATTTGCTGATTTTGCAATTGTACTACAATAGAAACATAGATTTTTGGTACGGAATGAAAAACACTGCTTCGGGTTGAAGCAGTGTTTTTTGACGTTTCGAATCGTCCTTTTTCATGCTTTAGCTTTTCCGGTTTTCCTTCGCCTTTCGTTACTCTATCCCGCTCTATCATGGATGAATTTCTCCCATTCTTCGTCGGTGAAGGAAACCATATTTTTGCACTCGCGGATATCCTTGGTTCTCCTTCTCAGTTCTGCAAGATACTCAGCATTTTTAGCTGCTTTCATGATTGCATTGCGGGAAAATTCCTCGACGCTTACGTTTCCTGCTGTTGCCTGCACCTGCAACATTTTCATATCTGCAGGGCTGAAATCAATCGTGATTGACATAAATTTTCCCCCTCTCTCCGTGTATATCAGGTATCTTTGAATATGTCTTGCAAGGAAAGTTCCAGATCGTTGTAGAGGGAAACCTTCAAGAATAACTTTTGCTTTGCTTGCTCTTCCTCGGAAAGCATGTTCCACTTATGCGGTGTTCTGTCAGATTCGTTTTTGCTGATTTCGTCGGCATGAAAATCCTTCTTCATAGCTTTGGCTCTCAGGTCGAGATGTTGATGATATTCATCGCGTAATTCAATCCATTGCCATCGTAAACGATGCTATACGTGCTTTTAACATAACCAATCGTATACGCAAACGAATTTCCTCCGGTATGTGTGGTCTCCCAGCGGGGCAAAGATACTTCGCTGGAAGTCAGCTGCGTACGGGTAGTGGATGTGCCTTTGTCTCGGATGCGAGCCGCCAGAACATACCCATTGATCTTGCCGGGACCTGTAATGGTGATCTCGCTGAAGGGTGCATAAATCACGCCGTTGAAATCAGCACCCAGATAGATGGTATAAGGCGGTGAAACTGCAGCAGTGGTCAAACGCTCCGTACTCAAAATCCGCTCCTCATCATGAGCCCATGCGGTTTCGGGTTTCTTGACATCCGTCTTTGGTACATCCTTCAACGTTCGTTTCGGATCCGGCCCATCGTAGGCGATAATCATGGGTTTTTCCTGATAGCCGTTCACATTGATGGTGATGGGCTGTGCGAAGGTGGGACTCCCCCCGAATTTGATGGGTTCGCTTTCAAATCGCATATAGAGTGGGGTTGCATTGTCTTGGCTGAGCTTAGCTGAAGTGATATTCAGCACGGTTCCGCGTACGTATTTGGACGTGTCGGAAGCACCGATGTTGGGACGATCCAGAAACAGCCCAGTAATTTCTTTTGTGCCGCTATCTCCCTTTTTGATCAAATCCGCATCCAATGTATAGACGAGATTCTGAAGGTAGGACATTCTTTCCTTTCCTCCGTCATCCACATAAATCGGTTCGGCACAGAATGGATCTGAAATCAATCCTTCGGTTTCTGAGTAGTCGATACAGAGTTCGTTGTTCTTGGTATATGGGCCGTTAATATAATCTCTGTCCTTGTATGCAATAATGTCATCCGAAAATTTGTCAAATGTCGTGATATTTTTGATATAGTTGTCCCAAGAATCCGTATAATAGGCTGCTTTCTGATAACCGTAGCCACTTGTCCTGATATTGATGGTCATCTGATCTTCTTCGCCGCTGCGAATCGTAACGGTTTTGGTGCTGGCATCCATATTGGTTACCGTAAAGCTGCTCCCCACAATGGTTTCCCAGTAATAATTCGGGACGGTTTCCGCAATCTTTTTTGCGGTTTCCTCAATAATTTCTTTTGTGTTGTCCCCTTCGATATATGCCATAGCCACGGCGGTTGCTTCGACGCTCAGTTCATCGATGCCGAAATAACGAATAAAGTAAGTGGGGATGGTATTTCTCAATTTGACGAGATAGCACTGGGAACTGGTCGCGGTGTCGGACCAGCGCATCGTCGTATTTTCGTCTTCGGCTTTCAGTTCGCTCAAGGACAGTTTTCTGTCATCGCTTGTGTTGAGATCCACATACTCTGCCGCTTTCGTGTCAAAGCCACCTGTGTTTTCGGTCTGCTCGAAGTTGTACGTTGTTTTGTCCAGCGTGACGGTGAAGGTTTCCTTGTATGCAATGGATCCATCTTCCTTTTTCTCCACCATTTCGGAATCGGAAGGATCTACCAGACGGCGGGTAATGATGCCGGACTGGGAGCCTTGGTAGGCCACCCCCGCCAATGCCGCCGAGTCCGCCACGTTCTGCAGCTGCGACTTGTAGACGTAGAGATTGCCGAGATCCAGTGCGCCGCCGAGGGCAGCGAACAGCACCGGCAGCAGGAAGGCGGTCATGATGAGCGTCGCGCCTTTTTGCTTGAAGTACGGTTTGAGATTCGCCATTTTCACCATCATTCACTCCTAAACGAAATATAGATTTCTCGACCTGCATAGATAGATATCTTCATTGTATAGGAATTTTGCCGCAATTTCAATCGGATTCCGGGAATATTTATCGGGAAAACATGGAAAAAAAGTCTTATACTACACGAAATCTAAGCTCCCACTGCGCCTATTGGCTTGTGCTCGCTAAGATTTCATAGTACAATAAAAAAAGCAGCCGGTACGGCTCCTTTCTTCGGAAAGGAGGTATATGCATGACGATGTACGAGAAGCTGTCCCTTTTGACAGCTATCTTGTCTCTGATTGCCTCTGTGCTCTCCCTTTTGAAATAGACGCCAAGTAGGAGAAAGCCGGGCTCGTCATATCTTTTGAAGATGGGAGCCGGAGCACTCCAACTCACCGGCTGTTATCTTCCTGCAGCACCGACTGCTGTTCTTGCAGTCCATTATAGCACAGTCTCTAAGGAAAAGAAAGGGGTGCGATGGGGTGGTTTTGCTTTCGATTGACGATACGGGGGCGAATCCGCCGCTTCGGGTGGAAGTGGCGGATTCCTTTTTTTCGAGATTTCTGGGGCTCATGGGGCGGGCTTCCCTTGCGGAGGGCACGGGACTTTTGATTGCCCCGTGCAGCAGCGTCCACATGTGCTTCATGCGCTTTTCCATTGATGTCGTGTACCTTGACAAGGAATACCGCATTTTGAAAGCAGTAAAAGGGCTGCGCCCATGGATCGGCATGAGCCTCTGCATGGGCGCTTGGGGTGCGCTGGAACTTCCTGCGGGCACGATAGAGAAGTTTGGATTGGAACAGGGGAGGGCGCTGGAAAAAAGAGTGCAATGAACTGATTGGAATATATCAGCGGCAAGTCGCGGGGAATTATTCTGCGAAAATATCCTTTAAGGGGATTTCCAGATCATCGTAGAGGGACACTTTCAGGGAAATCTTCGCGGCCTTTCTTTCATCCTCGTCCATGCAGTCCCATTCCTCCTGATCCAAAAGGTGGTATACCTCATCCAGCACGAACTCATTGTCCTGCAGCCTGCGCACCTCAATGGAGTTCCCCTTCGGATCCACGATCCAGTACTCTTTTACGCCGTATTGTTCGTAGAGCTTGAGCTTGCTGCCCTTGTCGCGCTTGCTGGTGCTGGGGGAGAGAATTTCGACCACGAGATCCGGAGCGCCGTGGATGCCGTCATATTTGATTTTGTCACGATCGCATACAATCAGGACGTCGGGAATCAGGAGATTGTCATCTAAGAACACGCCTACTTCGGAGAATGTCTTGCAGCGTTTTCCCTTGAGATAGCGGCGAAAAATTTCTTCCAGATTACTGCGGATCTCTGCGTGATGGATTCTGGCCGGAGTCATCTGGTATTCTACGCCGTTAATTCTTTCCGCCAAGTCATAATCTGCATACTTTGCGATTTTTGCTGGCATGGGAAATCCTCCTTTGGGATAAGGAACTGTTCATAAATAAATTTTAGTTTTTACGATGAAGATTTTAAAATTTATTTATCCAGTTCCTAGGTTGTTGATGGGGATGACCTATTGGTGCATCACGATGATGTCGCGGATGACGCTGTTCTGGCAGCTTTCGTCCTCGTTTTCCACCATGCAGATCACATCGATGGTGCAGTTCATGAAAGCCGTTGGATCCTTGATGCTGTACTTTTTCAGAGCCTTGTCGATTTTTTGGAACGCATGGTCCAGCGCATCGGCATATATGGTCGCGATGCCGCTGTCGCCGTTCGCCCAGAGCGAAAGGAGCTTGCAGATCTCTTCCTCGCTTTGGATATGGGCGGTGTAGAGCTTTCCCATGCCCCGCCTGTCCTTCATGAGCTCCGCATCGAATATCTCATAGGTCATGCCCTGCGAGTCGCCCTGCATCAGCAGCGTGGAAGCCAGAGTCGCAAGGCCGTGCGCGCCGAGCTGCCCGACGAGCAGGATCTTGACGTCGGGAATCTCGCAGGCGGCCTCGACCGCCCCGACGACAATCTGCTTGGGGGCGTAGTCGCCCCCCATCGCATCCAGCGCAACGCGCGTCATCGCCTCGCTCCGCGCGGGTTTACGCCTCGACGGCGATCACCTTGCGACCCTTGTAGGTGCCGCACTTCGGGCACGCGCGGTGCGAACGCTTCGCCGCGCCGCACGCGGGGCAGGTCGACACCGACGCCAAAATCGGCTTCTCCAGCGAGGCGACCCGCTGGCGCTTGCGCATCTTCGATACCCGGTTCTTAGGACTGGCCATGTCTGTTCTCCTTGTTCTTTCTTGTTCTTGTCAATTCGAATCACTTCGAAATCTTCAATCCGTCCAGCGCGCCCCAGCGGTCGTCGCGCGTCCGTTCGACCTTCTGCTCGATGCCCGGACAGTCCGGCGCGCAGAGCGGGTAGGTCGGCAGGGCGAGTATTATACTATCTCTCGCGTCGGAGGTCAAATCGGCGCATTCGTCTTTTTCGCCGACCTGAACCGACGCCGTGAAGTCGTCGACGTGCACCGTCGTGTCGAAATCCTTTCCGCAGCGGCTGCACACAAGATCGAAATCCTGTTCCAGCCGGCCGCGCACGAGCAGTTCCGTGCCGAAGAGCTGGGCGTGCAGCCGGTAGCGCACGCCGCCGAAGGCCCGGCAGGCGTCCATCAGCACGGCGGTGCCCATGATATTGGTCTGCAGGAACACCCCGGGATCCTCGATGCTAG
>CALGGN010000198.1 GCA_937915915.1 uncultured Selenomonas sp.
AGTTCAGACGTGTGCTCTTCCGATCTCGATATCTATAAGAAATGCCTGAATGTGCGGCCGGATGAGTATTTTATTTTCAACATCTGTGAGTTTCCCGTGGTCTCGGAAAGGGAAGGGGAGCTTATTGCACGCGTACCGAATGCCTATAATGACAATAAACAGCTTTATTTCAACAGTGAGCTGCATGATGGCGATCAGATCCGGCTTTCCTATGCGAATCCGCAGAATCTTTTGCATGAGACATGGACAGCCAGCGAGCATATGCGCGGCTTTGGTGCGCAGGCAATTTCCTTGGTCATCTGCGGCAATCGAAAATTATTTTTGAAAGATAAGGCGCAGATGGAAATCGATGTTTACGAACGGATCCAAAAAGGTACGCTTGCGTTTTACGGGCAGTCGGAGATTTTCCGCCATCACAGACGCGGCGGCATTTTGAACAGTGCGCTGGTCGCCGTGGGCTATCGTGAGGGGCCATTGCCGCTCTCCATGCCGATTCATTTGGAATCCGACAAGGAATACATCTGTCGCATGCAACGGGATATCATCCCCTTGACGGATCGGCTTTCGGCTTTTATTGATGCGATGACGGATGAGCTCTATGCGAGCAATCGGGAATTGAAGGAAATGGCGATTGCCGCAAAGGCGGCAAACAAAGCAAAATCACAGTTCCTTTCCAACATGTCCCATGAGATACGCACCCCCATCAATGCCATTCTGGGCATGAACGAGATGATTCTGCGTGAGTGCAAGGATACGGCGCTGCTGGAATATGCGGAGAATATCCGCACGGCAAGCGCAAATCTGTTGGGTTTGGTGAATGACATTCTGGACTTCTCCAAGATTGAAGCGGGGAAAATGGATATCATTCCCGTGGAGTATGAGCTGGCTTCGGTGCTGAACGATCTGGTGAACATGATTCGTGGACGCGCGGAAAAGAAGGGGCTGGAGCTTAAAATCGAATCCAATGAACGTCTGCCGAGCTATCTTTACGGAGATGAAATCCGCATCAAGCAGGTGGCGACAAACATCCTCACCAATGCCGTGAAGTATACGGAAAAAGGCAGCGTGACCATGTGCGTTGACTTTGAGAAGGCAGGAGAGGATTCCATTCTGCTGAAGTTCTCCATCCGCGACACAGGGATCGGGATCAAGCCGGAGGACAAGGAAAAACTGTTCAAGCCATTTGAGCGCATCGAGGAAGAACGCAACCGTTCCATCGAAGGCACAGGACTTGGGATGAACATCACCATCCAGCTTCTGGCGCTCATGGACAGCAAGCTGGAGGTGGAAAGCGTCTATGGGGAAGGCTCCGTCTTTTCCTTTGCGGTTCGGCAAAAAGTAGTGAAATGGGAGCCTGTTGGCAATTTCGAGGATGCTTATCGCAGATCCCTTTCCCAGCATGAGGCATATCAAGAGCGCTTTACCGCGCCGGATGCTGTCATTTTAGTGGTAGATGATACCCCCATGAATCTCAAGGTCGTACAGGGGCTTCTGAAGCAGACGAAGATCCAGATCGATACGGCGGAGAGCGGGCCGGAATGCCTGCGCATGGTCGAGAAGAAAAAATATGATATTATCTATCTTGAATAAAGTTCAGAGACTATCGAAAGACTAAAGAATCGAGTAGAGTAGAGGGATGACCTCGAAGCGGAAGGATATCAGATCGGAAGAGCGTCGTGTAGGG
>CALGGN010000199.1 GCA_937915915.1 uncultured Selenomonas sp.
ATGACAGGAAAAGACTCGGCAAGGGCAAAAGGGAATTAATCAGTGTTTCCTTAAGAATACCTGTCTTGAGAAACCTCGTACTTAATCCGTACAAACTCCAAGAAATGTTGCGTTACCTGGGAGAGGGCGTGGTTTTTCTTCCAAGCCAGCACATGCCCCGTGATGCGCTCCGGCAGAAACGGGCGAAAGCAAAGACCGGGCATTGGGCGTATGGTAAAGGCGCCCTCGACGCAAATGAGGTATCCAATGCCTTGTTTTGCAAGAAGCAATCCGTTGGTGGGTAGATTGTGGGAGGCAACAATGTTAAGTCGATTTCCCTCAACTTCCAACCATCTGGAAATCTCTTCGATGACAATGGTACGTCGTGGGATGATGATGGGCAGCCCCTGTATGTCTTTCGTGGTAATCGCTTCTTTTGGAGCGAGGGGCGAATCCTCACGCATGGCGATACCCCATTTTTCATAGCAGGGCAAGCGAAGAAAATTGTATTTTGCTACCTCTACTGGCTCTAACAGGATGCCAAGGTCGATATTGCCACGGTCTATTTTCTCCCGGATGTCGTTGCCGTCCGCACTATACAGCTCATATTTGACGGAAGGAAAATTCTGGCTGAATGCGGCCATGATTTCCGGCAAAAGGAGCGAGGCAATGCTTTCCACACAAGCAATGGTCACGGTTCCCTGCATTTGTGCTTTTTGCTCAGCGATTTCTCTGCAGGCTTTGTCGGCAAGCTGGGCGATTTCCTTTGCTCTTTGCTGGAACAGGAAACCGCTGTCAGACAGAGTTAACTGCTTATGTTTGCGCACGAACAGCTCTGTCCCCAAATTTTTTTCCAAGTCCATCATCTGGCGGGAAAGGGTCGGCTGCGTGATGTGGAGGTCTTTGGCCGCCTGAGTCATATTGCCCGCTTGGGCAACAGCCAGAAAATATTTCAATACGCGAATATCGAGTTCCATGCATAACACCTTCCTCGGTGACAGAAAGTTTCTGTCCTTATGATAACAGATTTCTATTCCTTTATCAATGCTCAAAAGGCATTGATAAGAATACAGAATAGGTATTGGACAAGAAAATCATTTATTTCTATACTGTAAGCAGGAAGTCAACCAACATGGTACCTGTGAAGATTAGGAGGGTATGATATGAAGTTGTATGGAAAGAAACTCATTGCCGTTTTATGCGGCGCAGCGTTTTTTGCATCGAGCATGATGCAGGTGTCGGCGGAAAGCCGGGAAGGAGAGAGACCAATGGCAAAGAAAATTGTGCAGACGGCGGGAAGAGACGCTTTGGGGGATTTTGCCCCGGATTTTGCGCGTTACAATGATGATATTCTGTTCGGCGAGGTCTGGTCGAGGAACGATGTGCTTTCCCTCCATGACCGGAGCCTGATTACGATTTCCGCCCTGGTGGCCAGCGGTATCATCGACAGCTCGCTGAAGTACCATATCCAGACCGCCAAGTCGAACGGCGTGACCAAGGCCGAGATGGTAGAAGCCATCACTCAGCTGGGTTTCTATGCAGGCTGGCCGAAGGCATGGGCTGCTTTCCGCATGGCGAAGGAAGTTTACGAGGCAGAGTAAAGGAAACGGTGAAACTCATGAAAACGAGAAAATTGCGGGATATTGAAGTTTCAGAAATCGGTATGGGATGCATGGCCTTCTCTCACGGATATGGGCAAATTCCCGAAGAGACTTACAGCATTTCCGCCATACGCAAAGCCTATGATTACGGCTGCACATTCTTTGACACAGCGGAAGTCTATTCGCCGAACCTTTCCGGCATCGGGCACAACGAGCGCATAGTCGGAAAGGCACTTCATGATGTCCGCCGAAACGTCGTACTGGCTACTAAACTCCATATTGCGACCGAGGAACCGCAGAAGGACGGCTCCGTGTATAAAACATTGCGTCGCCATTTGGAAGGCTCTCTTGAGCGACTGCAAACGGACTATGCTGACCTCTACTATTTGCATCGCTTCAATCCTGATATACCTATTGAGGATGTGGCAGATGGCATGGGAAAACTTATCGAGGAAGGATTGATTCGAGGCTGGGGATTGTCGCAGGTGGCAGTCGATACGCTGAAAAAAGCCCATGAGGTCACGCCTGTGTCAGCATTGCAGAATATCTATAATATGTTGGAGCGCGATTGCGAGAAAGAAATATTTCCCTACTGCATGGAAAACCATATTGGTGTCGTGCCGTTCTCGCCAATTGCCAGCGGGTTTTTGTCGGGGAAAATAACGGTCGATACCAAGTTTGAGAAAGTAGATGATGTGAGGAACTTCGTGCCACAGCTTTCCAAGGAAAATATTGCTCTCAACCAACCGATTTTAGACGTTCTGGCGAAATTTTCCCGGGCGAAGGGAGCGACCAACGCCCAAATTTCTCTGGCGTGGATGCTCGCCAAATATCCCAATGTCGTTCCCATTCCGGGTTCGAAGAACGAAGGGCGCATTTTGGAGAATCTCGGTGCAAGCAAGGTAACGCTTACCTCAGGGGAATTCACAGAACTTGAAGCAGCCTTGGCAAAGTGTGTAATACATGGACATCGCGGCACGGTGGAATCCAGCAAACATAGTTTTCTCGATGTGAAGAATCAGTGACATTCGGAGGGCGAGGTATATGATGAAACGAATTTGCTTGCTTGCACTATCGTTAATCATGCTCCTGTCTATGGCAGGGTGTGGCAGTTCGGATGCAGCAGACAGCGGCCAAAGAAAAAACGGAGAAAAAACTTCAGCCCCTGCACAGATGGCTGACAAGCCGCAAACGGAAACGGGGAAAGCACTGGTAGTGTATTTCTCCTGTACGGGAAACACGAAGAGAGCAGCACAGTATGCGTCTGACATCCTCGGCGCAGACCTTTATGAGATAACGCCGAAGGTTCCCTATACTTCAAACGATTTGAATTACCACGATGAAAACACAAGGGCAACGGTGGAGCAGAAGGATTCCTCTGCGCGGCCTGCCATTGTCGGTGATGTGGTAAATTTCGAACAATATGACACGGTAGTGCTGGCGTTCCCGATTTGGTGGGGGCAGGAGCCGCGCATACTCGATACATTCATGGAAAGTCACGATTTCGGAGGAAAGACAATTGTACCTATGTGTACCTCGAACAGCAGCGATATGGGATCAAGCGCAAATTATCTGAAGGCAGTGACAAAAGGCTCTGCAAAATGGTTGCAAGGTAAGCGGTTTCCAGTTAATGCCACCAAGGAAGATATCCATTCATGGCTTAACGATATCGGATTGGCAAAATAATTTTTTGAAGGATGCGTTGGGGAGATAGATGGATATGGATTCTTCCATGAAACGCCGCTTTTCCGGGCGGGCGCTCAGGGCGATGATGCTGCCGCTGTTTGCCGAGCAGTTGCTCGTCATGTTGGTGGGCATCGTGGATACACTTGCCGTCAGCTATGCCGGAGAAGCCGCGGTGTCCGGCGTTTCCCTGGTGAATCAGTTCAACATCATTTTCATCTATCTGTTTCTGGCATTTGCCTCCGGCGGCGCTGTGGTCATCAGTCAGTATATCGGCCGCAGGGAAAGGGAAAGCGCGGGGGAGACAGCAAGCCAGCTCCTGGCCTTTAGCGCCATCTTTTCCCTGGTGGTTGCCGCTTTGGTTTTGGCGGGCAAGGAGATGCTTTTAAGCCTGCTTTTCGGCAGAGTGGAACCGGAGGTGATGGAGGCCTGCATCACCTATCTTGAAGTCTCTGCCTATTCTTATCCGGCCTTGGCCATCTATAATGCCGGGGCAGCCCTGCAGCGCAGCATGGGCAGGACGAAGGCCACCATGTATATCTCGGTGCTTGCCAATGTCATCAATATGGTTGGCGATTTCATCGGCGTGTTCGTTCTTGGAGCCGGAGTGGCCGGCGTAGCTTATCCTTCCTTGATTGCCCGTCTGTTTTCGGCGGCGGCTGTCACCCTTCTGTGCTTTGAACAGAAAAACGAGGTATTCTACCGTTGGATATTTATTTTCCGGTGGAATGGAAGCCTTATGCGCCGCATTTTATCCATTGCCGTGCCGAACGGCATCGAGAACGGGGTGTTTCAACTGGTCAAAGTAGTCTTGACCAGCATGGTGGCACTCTTTGGCACTTACCAGATTGCGGCTAACGGCGTGGCTCAGAGCATCTGGTCGTTGGCGGCTTTGGTCGGCGTAGCCATGGGGCCGGTGTTCATCACTGTGATTGGGCAGTGTGTTGGAGCAGGAGATTTGGAGGCTGCCGAGTATTATTTCAAAAAACTGGGGAAATACACCTTGGCTGTTTCAACAGGTTGGAATCTCATCATCTTGGCACTTACACCCCTTGTGTTGGAGTTCTACGTATTGGAGCCGGAAACCAAGCAGCTGGTCTTGCTCCTTGTGCTCATCCACAATGTGTTCAATGCGGGGGCATTCCCCTATTCCGGGGCGTTCAGCAATGGCCTTCGGGCAGCGGGGGACGTGAAATTTACCATGAAGGTTTCCCTCGCCTCAACCATCGGCGGCAGACTCGCTCTCTCCTATGTGCTGGACATAAGAGACCTTAGCGGCAAGCGGTACGCGCCGTACAAGACCGAAAGCCTTAGCGTAATACTGCGCGACCCGGAAGTTGAAGTTGTCACGATCACCATCGGCGGACTGGATCTGGCGGCAGACTACTGCTTCAAAGCGCTGGAAGCCGGAAAACACGTTGTCACTTCCAACAAAGCCGTAGTAGCGTCGCACGGCTGCGCGCTCGAAAAACTGGCTTTCGAAAAAGGCCGCAGATTCATGTACGAAGCCAGCGTAGGAGGCGGTATCCCCATTATCCGTCCGCTTAACATCTGCCTGTTTGCCAATAATATTCTGGAGATCCAGGGCATTTTAAACGGCACCACCAATTACATGCTGACCGGAATGTTCCGCCGGCGCATGGAGATCAGCGGCAAGATCGCCGCGTACAAAGCGGAGAACGGCCTTTCTGTGATGAACCGCGGAAGGGA
>CALGGN010000200.1 GCA_937915915.1 uncultured Selenomonas sp.
CGACGCGCGGTACCAAGGGGCCAGCGGCGGCGAGCCGAGGCTGCGGGATTATCCGTCGAACCGCATCGAGGACATCAGCGGCATGGTGGACTATCTCTCCACGCTTCCCAAAGTGGACAAATCCCGCATCGGCTCCCTGGGTATCTGCGGCGGCGGCGGTTACACCCTTGCTGCGGCGCAGACGGACAAGCGCATCAAAGCGGTGGCTGCCATCTCTATGTTCAATTCCGGCCGGGTGCGCCGCAACGGATTCCTTGATGCCGACATCAAGGGCATTCCCGCCCGGCTCAAAAGGGCGGCAGAGGCAAGGGACAAGGAACTCCAGGGGGAAATTGTCTACGAAGGCTTCCTCCCTCCCAACTCCACCGATGAACAGCTGCGGGCGAAAATGGCGGAGCTGCCGGAAAACACCCTCTATCGGGACGGCATCGAGTATTACGGCCTTTCCCATCGCCATCCCAACGCCACGGGCAGCTACACCACGGAATCCTTTATAAAACTCATGGCCTTTGATGTGGAGGACAGGATGGATCTCATCGACCAGCCGCTTCTTATGATTGCCGGGGAAAAGGCGGACACCCTCTATATGACCAATGACGCTTATGCGAAAGCGACGGGCACGAGCAACAAGGAGCTTTTCCTGATTGACGGCGCCAGCCATATCCGAACCTACTGGGTGCCGGAGTATGTGGATCAAGCGATCAAGAAGCTGGGGGATTTCTTCGACAAGAATTTATGAGGGAGGTCAGTTTATGAAATATCGTATCTTGGGAAAAGACTTGAAGGTTTCCGCCGTGGGGCTTGGCTGCATGGGTATGAGCCACGCCTACGGAGCACCTGCAGACCATAAGGGACTTCCCCACGGCTTCGGACTGGGAGAAGGAACTGTTGCCGAAGGCTGGGTGAACCGAGCCGTCAGGTTTTGGGAGAGACAGATGATAAAATGAGAGGGATTTTGTATGCTCAAAGGGATGATTGTTTTCATGCTGATGTTTTCGCTGTTTTCCACTGCCCAGGCGAAGGAAGTCGGCAAAGAGGACCTGCCCTTTCCCTTGGGCGCGGATATTTCGGATCGCTTCACGGGTACGGTGCATCGGAATGATTTGATTGCGGCAGATGATGTCTATCAGGTGCCGCAGACCAATGTGATCACCTTTGAACCGGGCAGCTACAGCGGCTGGCATGTTCACGGCGCCATGACCGTTATCGGGGTTGCGGGGGAAGGCATTTATCAGGAGTGGGGAAAAGAGGCGGTTTTTATAAGGCCGGGGGATGTAGTCAATATTCCCGCAGGCGTGAGCCACTTCCATGGCGCGACCGCTGATTCCCGTTTCCAGCAAATCGTTATCTACGACAAGTACTGGAAAGCTGACTCTGGTGACAAAGTACATACGGGAGCAGTCAGTATCGAAGAGTACAAAAAAATTCCCTTCGTCGCCAAAAGCAAAGCAACCGAAAAGAACAAAGAGCTTACCTTTAACTGCAATCCTGCACCCTTTCAGTCGCCAAATTTCAACAAGCCGGTGTATTTAGGCAAAATTCTCGAAAAGTCCAATGCGGCGGATTCTCCCGAGTGGGTTTATGTTGCTTTCCCGAAAGGAGCTTACAATCGCTGGCACAGCCACAAGACAGGGCAGATTTTGATTGCCACTGACGGCGTGGGGCTTCATCAGATCAAAGGCGGCAAACTGGAAGTTTTGCATCCCGGTGATGTGGTCTTCTGCCCGCCGGGAGTCGTTCACTGGCATGGAGCAGCACCCGAAAGCAGCTTTGCCCATATTGCCATCAATCCGGAGGATAATCATGAGGTAACTTGGTACGATTTTCCTGCTGACGAATATCCGGCAAGCTGATATAATAACATTACATTAGTGCACTAACCCTTCGGGACTTGCTGCACGGAGTTCTATCGTAGACTGTATTTAAGGAGAGATGAACATGAAGGTCATGCTGATTAACGGCTCCCCCCATCCCCAGGGAAACACATTTCTTGCTTTGGAAGAAATGCGAAAAATCTTTGCCGCCGAGGACATTGAAACGGAAATGGTTCATGTAGGCAATAAGGCACTTCGCGGCTGTATCGCCTGCGGGTCTTGCGCAGTCAAGAAACAATGTGTCTTTGATGACCTGGTGAACGAGACCGCTCCCATCTTCAAGGAAAGTGACGGCATTGTTATCGGCAGTCCTGTCTATTACGCCTCGGCCAATGGGACGCTCATTTCTTACTTGGATCGTCTGTTTTTCAGCACTCAAATGGGGCAGTGCTTCGATAAGACTATGAAAGTGGGAGCCAGCGTAGTCATCGCACGTCGCGGAGGCCTTTCCGCCACTTTTGACGAGCTCAATAAGTATTTCACTATGAATAATATGCCCGTGGCTTCCAGCCAATATTGGAACAGCGCACATGGACGGGAGCAAGGGGAGGTCATCAAGGACGATGAGGGAATGCAGACCATGCGCACATTGGCGCGAAACATGGTATTTTTAATGAAGAGCATTGCCTTGGGCAAGGAAAAGTATGGGTTGCCGGAAAAGGAAGAATGGATTCCTACCCACTTTATTCGCTAAGTTATTATGAACCAAACACTCGTGGTGCCCCCAAACGCTTCGTTGAGGGGGCAAAGGGGTTGTTCGAGGAACATACCGAAGAAGAAAAAAAGCGATTGATGGAAGAACATTGTTCGAAAATTTCCACCGATAAAGTCATTGCTTATTGCCACTACTGCATTCGTGGCTTGAACCTGGGCGGCAAGCAGGGGATTCATCTTGCAAGGCTGCTGTTTGAGCCGGAAAATGTGTGACAATAACATGTAAAAAAAACATTGACAACCTAGATGGGGGGATGTTATACTACATCATGTAACAAAGAATGTTACACGCTCGATTCCAGTAAGGAGGATGTATATCATGAAAATCGCAGTTGTAGCAGCTAATGGTCGTGTTGCCCAGAAGGTGGTCAAGGAAGCACAGGAGAGGGGCTTTGAGGTTACGGCTTTTGCCCGTGGGGAGGAAAACAAGTCCGGTGCAGCAAAATTTGTGAAGAAGGACATCATGGATTTGACCAAGGAAGACCTGGCAGGTTTTGATGCCGTGGTTGATGGCTTCGGCGCTTTGAAAGACGAAGATCAGCCCATGCACATCAAAACCTCCCAGCACCTTTGCGATATACTTTCCGGTTCAGATACCAGACTTTTGATTGTAGGCGGCGCAGGCAGTCTCTATGTGAATGCCGAACATACTGCGCAGGTCAAGGATGACCCGAACTTCCCCGCAATGTTCCTGCCTGTAGCTAATGCCCAGGGACAAGAGCTAGAAGAACTTAGGAAACGTGATGATGTAAAATGGACGTTCATCAGCCCCGCCGGAGATTTTCAGGCAGACGGGGAACGTACCGGCAAGTATATTCTCGCCGGAGAGGAACTTACGCTCAATTCCAAAGGAGAGAGCATTATCAGTTATGCCGATTATGCCATTGCCATGGTGGATGAAATTGAAAAGGGCAGCAATATCAAGAAGAGAATCAGCGTTGTCAGAGAATAATATGCAAGTTTGAGGCTTTGTCTTGCCAACCTGCCTGTAATATGATAAATTACAGGCAAGGAGGCTTCAAGATGCAAATATCGACCAAGTTCACTATAGCGGTACATATCATCACCTGCATAGATTATTTCAAGGACACACTGCCTGTCACCAGTAGTTTCCTAGCTGGCAGTGTCGGTGTAAATCCCGTGATAATCAGGGGAGTTATGTCAAAACTGAAAGAAGCGGGTATTATTGCCATAAGTCAGGGTAAAAGCGGTATTACCTTGGCGCGTCCGTTGACGGAAATAACCTTTTATGATGTCTACAAGGTTACGGATTGTGTCAATGAAACAGGTTTGTTCCACATGCACGAAAATCCCAATCCGAACTGTCCGGTAGGGCGGAATATCCAAATGGCAATGGTAGGCAAGCTGCAGGATATACAAGTTGTGATGGAGCAAAAGATGCAAGAGACAACCATAGCTGACGTAGCGGTTGATATCCGCAGAAAAATCAAGCAGGCAGGATAGATAAGTTATCAGCCGCCGGTTTCTTGATATGCTCCCCCTATGAGAGACAGTAAAAAAACAAAACTGTCATCATAGGGGGAGCATATCAGATGGCGTAAAAGGGCAGAGCGTGGCTATTTTTGAGAATCTTGCTGTTGCCGAGGGGAAAATACACAACCGTCCAACGGATGAGGTAACATTCCATGAAGTCGGGGCAGTGGATTCCATCGTGGATATCGTTGGAGCAGCTATTTGCCTTGATTATCTCTCCATTGAAAAAGTCATGGTATCCCGTATTAATACAGGAACAGGTTTTGTAAACTGCGCCCACGGACTCATACCGATTCCCGCACCGGCAACTGCAGAGCTTTTGTGTGGATTCTCCACTTATCATCAGGGCGAGGAAAAGGAACTCACGACACCTACAGGCGCAGCCCTTGTGCATACTTTGGCGACCTATGAGGAAACCATGCCCAAGGATTTCCTCGTGGAACGTATTGCCTATGGTGCAGGATTTTGGGACTTAACCATTCCCAATGTGCTAAGGGTATATTGGGGCGAAATGACGTAAGGGAACATTCCTTTGACAGGCAGGATCATCGGTTTGCGCTTGGTCTTCTGGTAGAGGTACTTCGACAGCGCGTCTCTCACGTGCTGCTTCAGCTGGGTCCCCTCCATCACGCCGGAGTCCAGCATCCGGTCGAGCTCCCGGCGGGCGATCTCCCTCGCCTCCTCCAGAAGCTCCTCGCTCTCACGGACGTAGACGAATCCGCGGGAGATGATGTCCGGTCCCGAGATGAGGCTCATCTGATCCAGATCCACCGTGGCGACCACCACGATCAGACCGTCCTGAGACAGATGACGCCTGTCGCGGAGAACGATGTTTCCCACGTCTCCGACGCCGTAGCCGTCCACGAGAGTCCGCCCCGCGGGGACGGTCCC
>CALGGN010000201.1 GCA_937915915.1 uncultured Selenomonas sp.
CTTTACGAAGATCAGTGTGAAGCTCCTGATTCTTCACACTGATCTTCGTAAAGGGCGCCACGGATTTCGTGACGAAGGCATTGCCTCCGATGACGGCTCCCTCCCCGATGATGGTGTTTCCTCCCAGAATGGATGCACCGGAGTAAATCGTTACATGATCCTCGATGGTGGGATGCCGTTTGAGGCTCTTGAGGCGTCGGCCACCCTTGGTGGAGAGCGCTCCCAGCGTGACCCCTTGGTAAATCTTCACATGGTTCCCTATGGTCGTCGTCTCGCCGATGACAATGCCGGTGCCGTGGTCGATAAAGAAGAACTTGCCGATAGTTGCACCCGGATGGATGTCGATCCCCGTGCGGCTGTGAGCATACTCGCTCATGATGCGGGGCAGCACCGGCACGCCAAGACGGTAAAGCACATGCGCCAGGCGATGCACCGTGATGGCGTATATACCGGGATAGGAGGAAATGACTTCATCCTCGCTGTAGGCTGCCGGATCGCCGTCCATGGTCGCCTGGACATCCGTTTCAATGTAGTCCCGTACTTCGGGGATCGCCTTCAGGAACTCCAGCGTAATGCGCTCCGACAATTCTTCTATGATGTGCTCATCCTCCTCTTCGCGACGGCTGTAGCGAAGGGCGATTTGAACCTGTTTGTTCAGCAGGTAGGCTATATCCTCCACCGCCAAGGAAAGGCTGCTCTGCATTTGGTAGACCCGATAGGACTTGTCCCTGAAAAACCCGGGGAATACGATACGAAACATCTTTTTCGTCAATTCCGTCACGACTTGCCGATCCGGCTGGCGGAACACATCCAGTTTGTCAATGCTGCGTCCCTTTTCGTAGTCCGACATAATGCCATGTACGGCATCCCGGATGCCTTGGCTGATGATTTCCGGCATAAAAGACTCCTCCTTCTGCTAGCAAACAGCCGATGGGCTGACAGTCCCATCGGCTCTTGAAAGTTTATGCAAATGTCCGAATGGCGCGTACCAACGCATCAATGTCATCTGGGGAATTGTAAAAGGCCAGGCTGGGACGAACCGTGCCCTCCAAGCCGTAGTGGCGCAGAATGGGCTGGGCGCAGTGATGTCCCGCCCGCACGGCGATACCGTATTGGTTCAGCCGACTGCCCACGCTTTGGATGTCATGCCCCTTTAGCACAAAGGACAGCACCCCCGCTTTGCCCGGAGCCGTGCCGATGAGGGAAAGGCCGGGGATCTTTGCCAGTTCCGCCATGGCGTATTGGGTCAGCTCATGCTCATAGCGGCTGATATCCGCCATACCGATGCCCATGAGATATTCCAGAGCAGCGCCCAGTCCCACGGCATCCGCGATGCTCCCCGTGCCCGCCTCGAACTTGTTGGGTGCGGGGTTATATATGGTACGTTCAAAGGTAACGTCCTTGATCATGTTTCCGCCGCCCTGATAGGGCCTTGCTGCCTCCAGCGCATCCGTTTTCCCGTAGACCGCCCCGATTCCCGTGGGCGCAAAGATCTTATGCCCGGAGAATACGAAGAAGTCCGCATCCATGGCGGATACGTTCACCGGGACATGCGCCACGGACTGGGCGCCGTCAATCAGGATCCGCACCCCATGGCGATGGGCAATCTGTACCATCTCATGAACGGGAGTGACGGTGCCGAGCGTGTTGGACACATGGGTGGCGGACACGAATTTCGTCCGGCGCGTGAACAGCTTTTCATATTCGGAGAGGATGATCTGCCCGCTCTGGTCCACCGGAGCCACCCGAAGCACGGCCCCCGTTTCCTGGGCGATGATCTGCCATGGAACGATATTGGCGTGATGCTCCAAAAGGGTCAGGATGATCTCATCTCCCGGCTCCAGATACTGCTTGACATAGCTGTGGGCCACAAGGTTGATGCCCTCGGTGGTGCCACGCACAAATACGATATTGTCCTTGGATGGAGCTCCGATGAAATCCGCCACAATCTGCCGCGCACCCTCATAGGCATCCGTCGAGCGGGCGGCCAACTCGTGGGCGCCGCGATGGACATTGGAGTTTTCGTGGCGATAGTAATGGGACAGACGATCGATGACCGCTTGCGGACGCTGTGTCGTTGCCCCGTTGTCCAGCCAGACGAGATCATGCCCGTTGATTTTTTCCGACAATATGGGGAAATCCCGCCGGATATCCTCCAGAGATTTCGTGCCGATGGTGATACCCTTTGCCTTGGCGGAGAGAGATTTCTCTTTCTCTGCCGTCCCGCTCCGCGCTGCGCTTTCCGCCTCCTTGGCAGAAACGACCGTCGGGCTGTACCCTGTGCTTTGCCTGCCTGTATTCGGCGTAATTTCGCCCAAATAGGCAGTGTCGGCCTTTGCGGCATCTTGCAAAACGTCATCCAGCAAATGAGCATAGTTCCCGTCGGCTACAAGAGTCTTCTCGGCTTCCGCTCCCGCCTTGGCTGCGGCATGGTCAAGGATTTGCGCATCTCCCTCATTTAGGAAATCTGCCACTCCCTTGGCGCAAACCTCGGGTTCCAGTTCCCCCGCCCAGACCAAGAGATCCGTTTCCGTCGGCAATCCTGCAGGAATGGCCGAATTAGTAGTCATAGTACTCACCTACCTCCACATCCTCCAGCACCGCCAGGGCATCATCCGCCAAGATAGCAGCAGAGCAATAGAGGGACAGGAGATAGGAGGCAACGCCTTTGTCATCGATGCCGCGATAGCGCACGGACAGTCCCCTGGATGCCTCATCCTTCATGCCGGCCTGATAGAGTCCGATGACTCCGCGCTTGGCCTCGCCCGTGCGAAGCAACAGAATATTCGTCTTGCCGCTTTGGCTTTTCGGTTCCTTGAGGCCATCCACAAGAAGCTTGTTCGTCGGAATGAGAGGAATGCCGCGCCAGGTAATGAAGGTACCGCCCAAAAGGCTCACGGTGACGGGAGGAACGCCGCGCTTCGTGCATTCCCGCTCGAATGCGGCAATGGCGCGAGGATGAGCCAGGAAAAAGGACGGCTCTTTCCAAACCTTCGTGATCAGCTCATCCAAATCGTCCGGCGTGGGAGCGCCGTTTCTGGTCTGGATGCGCTGGGAATCTGCCACATTTTTGAGAAGACCGTAGTCGTCATTGTTGATGATCTGGCTTTCCTGACGTTCCCGAAGACTCTCGATGGCAAGGGAGAGCTGCTCCTTGGCCTGGTCGTAAGGCGAGCTGTAAACATCCTGCACCGCCGTGTTGACATTGATGATGGTGGAAATGGAGTTCAGGATATATTCCCGGGGCTTCGCCTCGTATTCCACATATCCCTGCGGAATGATGTCCGATTTCTTTTCCGAGCTGCACAGCACATCCAAGGGAGTATCCCCCTCCACCACGCGGTTCACCCGATAAATGCCGGATGCCAGCCCCTTGAACTCCAGAAACTTCGTGAGCCAGCGCGGGGTGATGGATTGAAATTGCGGCCGAGTCTTTGTGACGTCGGCAAGGTTGTAGGCAACTTCCTTGCCCAAAGCGTTGATTTTTTTCTCGTCTGCCATGATGATTCCTCCTAGGAAACAGATAGTGTGAACGATGCAAAAACTGCAAACAGTCCTTGCACATATATATCAATACTGGGGAAAGGACTTGTCCACGTCCCTGGCCCAAGTGTTGATGCCGTCTTTCAAATTGTACATGGGGCCTTGGTATCCCGCCTCCCGCAGGGTGCGAATGGCAAGGATGCTCCGCTTCCCCTCCTTGCAGATAAATACCGTATCCACCTTCGGATCGAGTTCGCTCTGGCGTCTGGCCAGCTGCCCGATGGGAATGACAACGGCCTGAGGGAACTTCACGATGGCTCTCTCGTGAGGCTCGCGGATATCCACGATGGTGATGGGTTCCCCCGCATCCATGCGCCGTTTCAGTTCCTTGGCCTCTATGCCTTCGATGGGCTCTTCCTTTTCCTCCTGCCGCAGACCGCAGAATTCATCATAATCGTATCCGGCGGGCTCCGTGATGTCGGGGGATTTTCCGCAAAGAGGGCAGTCCTCCCGTTTCTCGATTTTCAGCTCCCGGAACCTCATCCTCCACGCGTCGAATACCAGCAGCCTGCCGATCAGGGAATCGCCGCCCCCCACGATGAGCTTGATGACCTCATTG
>CALGGN010000202.1 GCA_937915915.1 uncultured Selenomonas sp.
AGGATGGATTGCCCTCCATATCCGTGACCACGAAACCGGCCACAGGCTGCCCCTGGCTTTCAAGAGCCCTGGCAATGCCATAGGCTATGGCCTGTGCTCCGTATACATAGCAGGGTTGCACTGCCTGATGATCTCCTTTCTTTCAGTAAGGTGTGTATTTCTTCATCACCCCAATATTATATTGATTATTTTATAATCAGTCAATGGCAAATTTTAATCAATATCTGTCTTTTCAAGCAGATATGCTATGCTTTTCGAAAAAGGAGCATAGATGCGACATGATTTGGAAAAACAAATTCCATGAACGAATAAACGAGCTATGGGAGCGTGCCAAAGATCGAAACTACAAGCTCACACAGGCAGAATATTCGCAACGCTTTGGCGCCACCAGAAATGCACTGCTTGGCTGGCTGCGTGGTACCGGTCAGCCGGATGCCGATGGCTTCGTACGTATTGCCAGCACAGAAAATGTCCGCCTCTCTTGGTTGCTTGGTGATGATAGGGTTACGGCAAAACAAGAGCTATTGCAAGATGAGGTGGACTTCCTCACTATTTATCGCAGCCTCACAGAAGAACACAAGGAAGATTTGTTGGCACTGGCCAGACAGTTTCTTTCCCGTGATGTCGGATCCTATAGGGCCATAGACCTCCATCTCAATTGCTATAAGACCTCAAGCGACGATATGCAGGTACACGAAGACTGATATATTGCCATAAAAAACGGCTCCGTGCGAGATGGTGTCTCACTCTATGGTAGGATTTCATAGAAAAACTGCTCATGACAAATTCGTCATGAGCAGTTTTTTACATACAGTGATGATTTTATTTCGTTCCAGTTCCTAAATTCTGCACGCACCATAATAAGCCATCATGCGCCGGACAGCTTCCCGCAAGGAATATTTCGCCTGCCATCCCAATTTCCTCAACTTCGCAGAGTCTGACACCACTTGATTTACCGCCTTGGTTACAGCAGGGTCCTGCCTGTGGCTCAGGTCGTATTCAACGCCGATCTCAGCATCGGCCAGCCGTGACATCAACTGAGCCAGTTCCAGCACCGATGCCTCATTTTCCTCCCACGAAAGGTTATAGGCTTCTCCGGCCGTGCCCTCTGCCAAAATGGTCAGCATGCCTGTGACAGCATCCGTGACATACAGAAAAGAACGTCTGGGAGTGCCATCCCCCGTCAGGGAAATCTTTTTCTTGGCCAGCATCTGGCTGATGAGGTCTATATGCATCCGCCCATCATCCAGTGCCACACCCCCGCCCAGTATCATCACGGGCCTTGCTATCCTGCAGTCCACTCCCGCTTCCTTGTAGCAGAGGCACAGCGTTTCTGCCGCTCGCTTGGCACATGCGTAAACATTCCTCGGCTCCAAGGGATCAAGGCTGCCCGATACGCTTTCTTGGGATCGGATGGGCTCCGGCAGATGCCCGTAAACATCTACGCTGGACACAAACAGCAACACTGCCTCCTTGCTGCGGGCCAGCTCCAGAAGATTGTGGCAACCGTCCACGTTGGCAAGAAAAATCTCGCTGTACAGTCCCCGCTCCTTTTGGGCCGCAGGTCCTGCCGCATCAATGATGAAATCGATATCCCCCTCATAATCAACCGGCTCCCGCACATCCTGGAGAATCAGATGAAAATCCGTCCTGCCCATGTACTCCCCGAAACGAGCCTGTGCGCGTCCCTTGTTTCTGCAAAGTGCCAGCACTTTGATGCGGCTGCCATAACCATCGTTTCTCTGCAAAAGAGCATGGACAAAATTTTGCGGCACATAGCCGGTGGCACCGGCTATGAGAACTGTCCTGTTTTCAAAGATTGACCAGTTGATGGCAGCGTCTGCTACAGTCTTTGCATCCTCCACGATGATTTTATTCACGCTAATTTACCTCCTCATTTCACACAATATTTGAAGTAAACTTTTCATCCCTGTGCTATAATGATACTGATAAATCATAATTCTGGGGGGCATGTTATGCATCAGTATTTATTCTATATCGGGGACTTTCCGATACGTGCCTACGGGCTTGTGCTTTCATTAAGCATCATATTGGCTACGGGCACGGGGTATTTCTTCGCAAAACAGGATGCGCCTTTGCTGAAATCAATGTGAATCACGGGGTGCACTTCCCAATCTTTTTCCTTCTCCGCAATTTTTAGCCCTGTGAAAAGTTCCTTTCGCCCCTCAAAATAGGCTTTCAGCGTGGAAACCAAGAGGCTTTTCCCGAACCGGCGGGGGCGGGCGAGAAAATACGGCTTTCCGTTGTTTGCCAGTTCATAGATGAGTTCGGTTTTATCTACATAAAGATAATTTTCAGTGCGCAAGTTTTCAAAAGTCTGAATGCCAATCGGCATTTTGCGTGTTTCCATGCATATAGTATAGCACAGAATTTCCGATTATTCTACAAAAGAATAAAAAACTAGTCTGTAAACTGGTTGACTTTTTCTGAAAATCTGCTATCATATTACCCATAAAAGGAGGCGCGTATGCTGGCAATGGCGGGGGATGTTCAGGCTAACGGGTTTTCAATCGGTTCGTTTCAGGCAAAAACATACTTTGCGGAGCTTTTGCGCAAGGTTGAGGAAGGTGTTGTCGTTACTATCACTCGGAATGGGCATGATGTTGCCGTAATGCAAAGTCCTCAAAAAAAAGAGTCTGCGCAGGCGCTCAATGCCTGGAATCGGCTCATGAAGGTTTCGTCGCAAATTTCCGCGCAGAACAAAAACGCGCCCATTACGGTTTCGCACATTCAGCAGTGGAAGAACGAGGGCAGGCGTTAAATGCAAAAAAATCACATCGTCATTGATTCAAACGGCAATCTTGAAGATTCGCTTCCTCTTGCGATCGTTGACACTTCCTATTTTGCGAGTGCGCTTCTCTCTGAATTCACAAGCGATGAGTCGTCGGCTTCGCGGGAATTTTTGCAGGATTTAATTCAAAAAAACGGGCAGATTATCGTGCCGCAGTTGTTTTGGTTTGAAATCGGGAATGTCCTTTTGAATGCCGCAAAACCTCAAAAAAACGGCTCGCCCGCACGAATCACAAAAGCCCAAACAGACGCGATTTTTATGTCGATTGCCGAGCTTCCGATTTACACCGACTTGCAGCCCGATT
>CALGGN010000203.1 GCA_937915915.1 uncultured Selenomonas sp.
AGGAGACTATTTCAATTTACTCATCACCTCGGCAGGCGATTACGACCTTATAGGTGAAATAACAGAATAACAAAAACAGGAGAATGAAAATGAATCTTCCAAATAAACTGACTATGTTCAGGATAATTCTTATACCGTTTTTTCTGATTTGTCTTTATATGGAAAATCCGACGGCAAGAATTGCGGCTCTTGTGCTTTTTTGCATAGCCAGTCTCACAGACTGCCTTGACGGCTATATTGCCAGAAAGTATAATTTAGTCACCAATTTTGGCAAATTTCTCGATCCGCTGGCCGACAAACTGCTCATATGCTCCATACTCATCGAAATGGTCGGCCTGCGCTGGGTTCCGGCATGGGTGGTCATCATCATTATCATACGCGAATTAGCCGTTACCGGCCTTCGCGCCATCGCTGCCGACAAGGGCATTGTCATGGCGGCAGACCGCTTTGGAAAATCCAAGACCGTAATGCAGATCATTGCCCTCGTGCCGCTTATCGTGCACTACCCGTTTTTTGGCATCCCCCTCGGTCTGCTGGGCGCCATCCTCCTCTATGTCGCCTTAATCCTCACCATATTTTCTGGCGTCAACTATTTCATCTTGTTTTACCGGGACTGGCGCTTAAGCCTTTCTGCAAACCCCAGCTAAATACAGGCCATAATCATGAACTTTACGACAGCGTCACGTTTGCCATGGAAAATCATCCTTGCAACTGTAGCCGTAGCAATAAACCTCATATTCATTCACAATCTCTTCAGCGGTTCAAACACCGTCTACACATGGCACAGCCTCAAGGAACGACGCAGCAAGCTCGTTCAGGAAGTGGACGAACTGAACAAGCAATGCGCTGCGCTGAGCCGTGAAATACGCCTGCTCAAAGCTGACCCTGCCTATGTGGAAAAAATCATCCGCAACAGGCTCAATTATGTAAAAAAGAACGAAATTCTCTATATCTTTGACGCCGGTGCCAAAAATTCGGCATGGGATGAAGGCGCTACGAATGGCAAAGCAAAATAGTGGGGAAGACGACTTTTTAGGCGCCGCTCCCGGCAGCAGCGAGCGGCTCAAGTGGTATCAGGAAGTCCTGGCCCTTGATCCTGATTCCCGCATTTTTCTCCCCTACGCCCGCCTTCTCGCCCAGGCAGGAAACAGTGCCGAGTCTATATCCATCATCAAAAGCGGTTTGGCAAGGCATCCCGATTTTTTAGAAGCCAAGCTAGAATTGCTCGACCTGCTCGAAGCTTCCGGCCAGAAAACTGCGGCAATGGCCGAAGCTTCTGAACTTATCTCGCTTTTTACTTCCCATCCAGCCATATGGGATATCTGGAGCCGTATGCCTGGTGTACGGTCCGACATGGCCGCAATGCTCGTTTTTTTCAGTTCCTGCCTGAAAAACGAGGGATTCAGCCTTGCCGACGTATTCAACGCCGGGTTGCGCTCGTTAACATCCCGGGCTGCAGATTCTTCTGCGCCTCAAAATCCTCCCTCCTCCCCAGCCGCTGCCGACTGCCCAGCACAAGAAGAACAGCCCTTGCGCCCTTGGGTAAGCCTTGATTTCGTGCCCGATGACGACGATCTGCCCGATGACGAACAAGAGGAAGGCACCGAAGAAAAGCCCCTGCCCGCGTTGCCCGCATCCGCAGAACCAGCTGCGGCAACTGCCGTCCAGGAGCGCGAGGCGATATCGCTGCCGCACCCCATACCGCCATCCAGCACGGAAGGAAAATGTTCCCTGGTCACCCGTTCCATGGCTGCAGTTTTAGAAGAGCAAGGAGCTTTTGATGATGCGGCCAAAATTTACCGAGAACTGATCGACGCTTCAGATTCGGATGAAGAAAAGGAAGAGCTGACCATTAAGCTCAAAAGCCTTGCAGAAGAAATTTCTTCAACAGAAAAACATCAGCCCCAGCCTTCTGTCATCAAGATGCTTGAAGAGCTTGCTGACCGGCTGGAACAGCGCGCCAGGGGCTGACATGTCAGGAGTATCCATGCATAAGCATTCGGTATGCGCGATCACTGCCTTGGCGGCCTTGCTGACGCTCGCCTTGGCCGGTTGCGCCCAGGTCCATGATTCCTATAAATATTCACGCAATTTTTACCATACGCACATCAACAAGCCGGCAACGCTGAAAATCGATGACAACGTTCTCCTGGACAACACGGAACAGCACCTCGTTCAACGCATCATGCCCATTGACGAAGAAATCACCAAGCTCGAAAAAGCCCTTGACGCCATGCCCGCCCCGCCCAATGCCGAAGAAGCAAATGCCTTTCTTGGCCGCTTTCCGTGGCTCACCGGACTCTACATGGTTGCGCCCGACGGCACGCTCGGCGCAGCCGTGCCGGGCACGCCGCTCAAGCAGCTTGACTTTTCTCCGCTGCTGGAGGTTGCACCCAAGACGGTGCCCCGCGATCTGCGTTCCAGCGTCCAGGATTCTCCCTTTGGCCCCGAAGTCCTCCTTGCACGCCCCTTTTTGCAGGAAGACCACCTTGTCTTGCTACTCGTTGCCGCCTTTGACTTCCGCGCCCTGCTGCCCTATGCCGCCTCTCCAGGAGAGCTCGTCGTACGCACGGCAGATACGCAGCTCTGGAGCGGAGACATCGACTATGCCTCCACCCCAATGGCGGATATCGACTGGAACGAAACGCTCAAGAGCCGGACAAACGGCAAGATCTCCAAAAACGGCATGACCATGCTTTGGGTCACCAGGCACATTGCCGAAACCCCGGTTGTTTTTGGCATTGCAAAACAATAAGCGCGGCCAAGAGCAGCCGCCACCTGAGCATACCATCTGCTTCATTGCCAAATGGGCAAGCGACGGAGCAGGAACAAATAACGAGGAGACAGCGCATGTCTGAAGTAACAGCCATTGAACATCTTATCATGTCGCAGCGCAGGTGGTCCCCCCACGCCACCGGTCAGTTCACCTCCCTTATGCATGACCTCATCCTGTCGGCAAAGATCATTTCGCGCAATGTCAACCAGGCAGGCCTTGTTGACATCCTGGGCGCAACAGGCTCTGTCAATGTGCAGGGCGAACAGGTGCAAAAACTGGATACCTTTGCCAACAACACCCTTGTTTACAGGATGCAAAGCTCCGGAGCCATCTGCGCCGTAGGCTCCGAAGAAATGGCCGAGCCGTTTTTCGTGCCCGAAAATGAACCGCACGGGCATTATGTCATCTTTTTCGATCCCCTTGACGGCTCTTCCAATATCGATGTGGGCATCAGCATCGGCACCATATTTTCCATTTACCGCCGTCCCGACGACGAACATTACTGGCTGCTCAATGCCGAATCCCTGATGCGCCCTGGCGTGGAACAGGTAGCTGCGGGCTATTTTCTTTATGGATCATCGACCATGCTGGTCTATTCCACGGGGCACGGGGTCAACGGCTTTACGCTGGATACGGGCATCGGCGAATTTTT
>CALGGN010000204.1 GCA_937915915.1 uncultured Selenomonas sp.
AAACGGTGTTTCACATGACGCCCTTACACGAAATCTAAGCTCGTACTGCGCCTTCCCTAAAGGACTAGCTCTGCTTCGCAGAGCGTCGCGGCTTGTATTCGCTAAGATTTCATAGCAATAGTCTGGAGGAGTTCGATGTTTGATTTTAGTCTTTTGCAGATCGTGGCAGGTCTTCCCGGCCTGATCATTGCCATGGTGGTGCATGAATACGCGCATGCGCGGGTGGCGGTCGCGATGGGGGATTTCACGCCGAGGCTCATGGGGCGGCTGACCTTCAATCCTGTGGCGCATATCGATCCGATTGGCCTGCTCATGCTGTTTTTGGTGCATTTCGGATGGGCAAAGCCCGTTACAATCAATCCCAATAATTTCCGTAATCCGCGCAGGGATGACATTCTGGTATCGCTGGCAGGGCCGGGGGCGAATCTCCTTGCCGCATTTCTGGCACTTCTGATCATGGCGCTCTGCCTCAAATTCGGCTATCAGATGTCAACGGGCATGCGCACGGTGTTTTCCCTGATCATGATCTATAATATCAATTTTGCTATTTTCAACATGATCCCCATTCCGCCGCTGGATGGCTCCCACGTGCTCAAGCAGCTTTTGCCCTACGATATGGCGATGAAGCTGCAGGACCTGGAGCGCTACAGCATTTTCATCCTGATCGCGATCATGATGACGCCGATTTTGGGCGGGATACTGATTCCCATGCAGCAGTTGATCCTCGGGTTTTTTGAGCTGCTGCTCAGTCCGCTGTTTTGATATGCAGGATTACAAGATCAAGCTGGATGCGTTCGAGGGACCGATGGATCTTCTGATGCATCTCATCGAGAAAAACAAGATTGATATCTATGATATCCCCATAGCGGAGCTTACGCAGCAGTATATGGACTATCTGGATGCGTCCCGCGAGTTCAATATCGAGATCGCCAGCGAATTTCTGGTCATGGCGGCGACGCTCCTGCAGATCAAGTCGCGCATGATGCTGCCCAAGCCGCCGAAAGAGGAATCGGAAGACGAGGAGGATCCGCGCCTTGAGCTGGTGCAGCGCATCCTCGAATACCGTCGCTTCAAGCAGGTGAGCTCTGTCCTGAGCACGATGGCGCTGAGCGAGGAACGCTACGTGGCAAGGATGCCGCTGGAGCTTCCCGTGCACCGCCTGCCGCCGGAAAATCTTTCCGTCCGCCTGCTGTTGGAGGCGTTCCGCACGGTTCTGGAAGTCAAGGAGGAACTGACGATACCGGATGCCTTGGTACAGCCGGAGACGTTTCATGTGCGGGACAAGATGGAGGATATCCTTTCCCTGCTCTCACGCGCACAGGGCAAGCTGCTATTTTCGGAGGCATTCCGCTCCGGCACGCGCAGCGAGCTGATCGTGACATTCCTTGCGCTGTTGGAGCTTATGAAGCGGCGGCTGGTGACGGTGCGCCAGCAGAGGTCGTTTTCGGAAATCTATATCACGGCGCGGGAGAAAATCGGAGGTGAGATCCTTGGCTAGGGAAACGGCAGTGCTGGAAGCCGTGCTGTTCGCGGCGGGCGATCCGATTTCCGAGGAGCAGCTTCAGCATATACTGGCTATGGAACCTCTGCAGATAGCAGAGCTCTTGGCAAAGCTGGGGCAGGAGCTGGACGAGCGCGAGAGCGGGCTTGCCGTCCGGCAGGTGGCCGGCGGCTGGCAGCTTGTGACCCGGGCGGAATACTATCATACGGTGGAGAAGCTCACGGAGGTCGTGGACAAGAAGCTTTCAACGCCCACGATGGAGACGCTGTCCATCATTGCCTTCAAACAGCCCATCACGAAACAGGAAATCGAACAGATCCGAGGCGTGCGCGTGGAACGTGCGCTTGCCAAATTGCTGGAGCTGGAGCTCATCTGCGAGAATGGCCGCAAGCCGGTACTGGGGCGGCCCATTCTGTACGGTACGACAGATACCTTTCTGAAATGCTTCGGCCTGAACAAGCTGGAAGACTTGCCGGAGCTTCCATCTCTGGAAGAAGCAAGGGACGGAATGGATCCGGAGCAGCTGAACCTTCTGCAGGGACTTGAGCAAGAAGCGGATGCAGGGGAACAGACCGATGGATAGTTTACTTTTCGCGGGAACAAAGGTATAATGAAGAATATATGCTAATTTATTCAGGGGGCGAAGGAAATGGGATTTATCATGCCATTGGAGGGGAAGGCGCCGCAGATCCATCCGAGTGTTTTCGTGGCGCCCTCGGCTACCGTGGTCGGAGATGTGGTCATTGGGGAGCATTCGAGCCTTTGGTTCAGTACGATTGTCCGCGGTGATTTCCAGCCGGTGCGCATCGGGAGCTACACGAATATCCAGGACAATGCGACCATCCATGTGATGGGAGATGAGTCGACGGAAATCGGCAACCATGTCATTGTCGGACATAATGCCATCATCCACAGCAGGCGCATTGGCAACAACTGCCTGATCGGCATGGGATCTATCCTGCTGGGGCACACGGAGATCGGCGACAACTGCATCATCGGGGCAGGCACGCTGCTCACGCAGCACAAGAAGATTCCTGCAAACTGTCTGGTGTACGGGAATCCTGCCCGCATTATCCGTGCGCTCCGCGATGATGAGATCGAGGCGTTGATCGCCTCGTCACTGCACTATTATGACTATGCGCAGAAATATATTGCCGAATTTGCGAACATGAAACAGGAGTTGTAGATTATGGAGAAAACTTTGGTACTGATCAAGCCGGATGCCTTCGCAAATCACTACAGCGGGGACATCATCAAACGCTACGAAAGCGAGGGATTCCGCATTGTGGCGATGAAGCTCATGCAGATGACGGAGAGGATTGCCTCGAAGCATTATGCGGAGCACATCGGCCGTCCCTATTATGAAGGTCTGGTCGAGTTCATGACCTCTGCGCCGCTCATTGCGATGGTGCTGGAGGGAGAGAATGCCATTGCCAGAGTGCGCGAGATCAATGGCAAGACCAATCCCGCGGAGGCGGCGGAAAACACAATCCGCAAGCTCTATGCGGAGAATGGCAGCCGCAATGCGGTGCATGCCTCGGACAGTCCGGAAAGCGCAGAGCGCGAAATACATATCTTCTTCAATGAAACCGAGATTTACGGTGAATAAAGCTTTTTGTTTTGGGGGTCTCTTTTGCAGGTGATGGTTTCCCGGCAAAGAGGCCCTTCTCTTTCGGAAAGGGCGGGCGTGATATGGGAGTTTATACGAAGACGGGCGATGAGGGGAAGACAAGCCTCTATACAGGGGAGCGCGTGGAAAAGTGCAGCCTGCGCGTTCGGACCTATGGGGCGGTGGACGAGGCGGATTCCGCGCTGGCAATGGCACGGGCGTTTTCGCAAAACGCGGAGGTGAAGAAAAAGCTCTTTGCGCTGCAGAAGCTCATGCCGATGCTGATGGCGGATCTGGCAAGCATCGGGCAAAAGCCTATGATACAGATGGAACAGGTGGAGGCACTGGAGCGGCAGATGGATGAGATTGAGGCGGCGCTGCCGCCTCTCCGATGCTTTGTGATACCGGGGGACACGAAAGCGGGAGCCATGCTGGATCTGGCACGTACCGTGACGCGCAGGGCGGAGCGGCTCTTCTGCGAGCTTTCCAAAACAGAAGCAGTACATCGGGAGAACCGGCTTTTCCTCAATCGTTTGTCGGATTACTGCTTTTTGCTGATGCGGATGGAGGACATGGGAGAAAAAGCCAAGGAATTGAGGGTTTGAACGGAAAGGATGGTTGCATTTGCAGCTGAAGCGTTTGGAGGCTTATGGCTTCAAGTCCTTTGCGGACAAGATCGAAATCGAGTTCGACCATGGCATCACGGCGATTGTGGGGCCGAACGGGAGCGGAAAGAGCAATATCACGGATGCGATCCGCTGGGTGCTGGGCGAGCAGAATGTACGCAATCTGCGCGGAACGAAGGCAGAGGACATCATTTTCACGGGAAGCGCTGCCCGCAGGGCGCTTGGTGTGGCAGAGGTGTCTCTGGTCTTTGAGAACCAAGGGGATATGGGCGTGGACTTCAAGGAAGTCGTGGTCACGCGCCGCCTGTTCCGCTCGGGGGAAAGCGAGTTCTATATCAACCGCGCCCGCTGCCGTCTGAAGGATATCTATAACCTCTTTGCAGATACGGGCATCGGGCACGATGGCATGAGCATCATCGGGCAGAACCGCATCGACGACATCCTGAACAGCAAGCCGGAGGATCGCCGCACATTCTTCGAGGAGACCGCAGGCATCACGAAATATCGTAATCGCAAGCAGGAGACTATGCGAAAGCTCCGCGAA
>CALGGN010000205.1 GCA_937915915.1 uncultured Selenomonas sp.
GAAAAATCCTTCGACAATGACAAAAGCTCATTTAATCAGCGTTTCCTTAAAAACTGTTCGTTTGTATCACTTTTCTTGCAGGAACATCTCACGGAACAGCCGAATCAACTGCCTGCTGCTCGTCGAAAGCGTACGGTTCTTCAGCCATGCCACCACGGTATGGGTTGCCATCTCAGGCTCCGTCAAGCGCTTGTAAATCAGATTTCCATCGGTGAGCAAGGTTCTGGAGGAAACCGGCAGCATGGCGATTCCCATGCCCATTTTCACGAAGAGCAGATCCTGCACGATGCTGTCCGACACACATACAATGTTCGGCTCAAAGCCCTGCTTCCTGCAGTTCGCGATGAAGCTGGACTGCCAGCGAAGCGGGATGATGAGCGGCTGGTCCCTGAGTTCCCTCAGCTTCACCACATCCTCGGCATCACCGCAGGCATGCTCACGGTTCATGATCATCACCAAGGGCTCGTTCGGCAATACAATGGACTCATAGATCTTGGAATCCACCTGCGTGCGCGTGATGCCGATCTCAATCACCCGATTGTCCAGAAGCTCCAAGATCCTTGCCCCCTCAGCCTCCCAGAGCTGGAAGGTCACCTTCGGGTAGCGCCGATGGAACGCCGTGATGAGCTCCGGCAGCAGCATCGCGCCGGAAGTCGTGATCGTGCCAAGCCGGACGGAGCCTGCCACCCCCGAGCCGATTTCCGTGATCTCCCGCACGGTTCCGTCCACCATGCCCAAAATATGCTCCACACGGCTGTAAAGCACCTGTCCCGCCTCCGTAAGCCGTATCCTGCGGCTGCCGCGCTCAAAGAGCTGCACGCCCAGCGCCTGCTCCAGCCGCTTCATCTGCCGCGAGAGGGCGGGCTGCGCCACATCCAGGCGCTGCGCCGCATGGCTGATATTCCCCTCCTCTACGATCGCGTAGAACGCCCGCATATCCTTGATGTCCATCAACTGATTCATCTGCTTCCTCCAAAGCTCATCAAACATTTCTTACATTATACTTTCGTTGCCTACAAATTGCAAATCATGCGACTCCGTAAAATGCGATATTTCTATTTGAGAAATGCTGCGATTGATGGTATACTACTACGGAACTGTCACAAAATAAATTGAACATCTTGCTTGTCTAAATCCCGTCTGACCGTGTCAACGAAAACTTGACGTAGCTCCGCCCTAAAGGACTAGCTACGCGTCGCTACGACTGCGTTTCCGCTTCCTTGTCAGACAGAATTTATCCTGCACCATATGCTCAATTTATTTTGTTCCAGTTCCTATGCATATTTCATGATATTGGAGGAAACAACATTGAATCAGAAAGTTCGTACCCGTTTTGCCCCCAGCCCGACGGGCTATATGCATATCGGAAATCTGCGCACCGCGCTCTATGCCTATCTCTTCGCAAAGGCGGAGCATGGGGATTTCATCCTGCGCATCGAGGACACGGATCGTGCGCGCTATGTGGCGGATGCCGTAGACTTCATCAAAGACACCCTTGCCGCAGCGCATATCATACCGGACGAAGGTCCCGACATCGGTGGGGAGTGCGGTCCCTATGTGCAAAGCGAGCGCATGGATATCTACAAGAAATATGCGGAGCAGCTTGTCGCAAACGGCAAGGCTTACCGCTGTTTCTGCGATGCGAGCGGAAAGCATGCGACAGGGGAATTCGGCGGCTATGACCGCACCTGCCGCGATCTGCCGCAGGAGACCATCGACGCATACATGGCCGAGGGCAAACCCTATGTCATCCGCCAGCGCATGCCGCTGAGCGGCGAAACTTCTTATTTCGATGTGCTGCACGGCAATATCACGATCCCGAACTCGGAGCTTGAAGATCAGGTGCTGCTCAAGAGCGACGGCATGCCGACCTACAATTTCGCAAATGTCATCGACGACCATCTCATGGGAGTCACCCATATCATCCGCGGCGCGGAATTCATCACCTCCACGCCGAAGCATGTGCTGCTCTACGAGTCCTTCGGCTGGGAGCTTCCCGTCTTCATCCACCTTGCCCCCGTCATGGGGCAAAACGAGGACGGCTCTGTGTCGAAGCTCTCCAAGCGGCATGGCGCGACGAGCTTCGATGATCTGGTGAAGATGGGATATCTGCCTGAGGCCATTACGAACTATGTGGCGCTGCTTGGCTGGAACCCCAAGAACACGAATCAGGAGATCTTCAGCATGGACGAGCTCATCGCGCATTTCTCCCCGGACGGGCTCAGCAAGTCGCCCGCAGTCTTCGACTACAACAAGCTGGGCTGGCTCAACGGTGAATACTTCAAGGCAATGGATGAGGCAGAATTCGCAAGGATTGCGCGTCCCTTTGCCGGCGAGCTGAACGAGGCTCTCTCCTCCAAATGGGAATACCTCGCCTCCATCCTGAAGCCTCGCCTCACACGTCTCGACGAGATCCCCGAGAGCATCCGTTTCCTCATGGAAATGCCTGCCTTTGACGCAAGCCTCTACAACAACAAACGCAACAAGGTGACGCCCGAAAAGGCCGCAGAACTCCTGCCGGATGCCGTTGCGCTCTTAGAATCCATCGACGAAGCGGATTGGACAACCGACAGCATCAACGATAAAATCAATGGCTTCGTAGAGGAAAAAGGCGTCAAAAAAGGACTTGCCATGTGGCCCATGCGTATTTCCATCTCAGGCCAGACCGTCACTCCCGGCGGTGTGACCGAAATCCTCTATCTCTTGGGAAAGAAAATTTCTTTGGAAAGAATGAAAAAAAGTCTTGCAAATCTCTCCGCGATGTAGTATCATGTTATTTGTCAGTCATGTGGCGCCTTCGTCAAGTGGTTAAGACACCGCCCTCTCACGGCGGGTTCAAGGGTT
>CALGGN010000206.1 GCA_937915915.1 uncultured Selenomonas sp.
GTCAAAGCCTTCCTTGTCCAGCGTCATGCCCTGCTCCTGCAGGATCTCGTCCGTAAGCTCCCAGGGGAATCCATAGGTATCGTAGAGCCGGAAGCCGATGGCGCCCTCCAGTTCCTGCTTGCCCGCAGCCTTCAATTCCTCGATATGCCCGCCAAGAAGCTCCATGCCCTGTGCCAGCGTCGCGGCAAAGCGATCCTCCTCCAGACCAATGACCTTCTTGATATAATCCTGTTTGTTCACAAGCTCCTCAAAGCCAGCGGCGCCCTCATGGATTTTCACCACTGCGTCCACCGCGCCCTCCAAGAATTTGCCCGTGATGCCCAGCATGCGCCCATGACGGATGGCACGGCGCAAAATGCGGCGCAGCACATAGCCGCGTCCCTCATTGGACGGCAGAATGCCATCCATGATCATGATGGCCATGCTGCGTGCATGATCCGCGATGACCTTCAGCGAAACATCCTTTTGCTCGTCCTTGCCATACGCCACGCCCGATACCTTCGAAGCATACTCGATGATCGGGAACAGCAGATCCGTCTCAAAATTGGACTTCTTGTTCTGCAGCACGGAAGCCAGACGCTCCAAACCGCAGCCCGTATCAATGTTCTTGTTCACCAGCGGATTGTACTGCCCATCCTCCGTCCTGTCATACTGTGTGAACACCAGATTCCAGATTTCCAGATAGCGGTCACAGTCGCATCCCACGCCGCAAGTCGGCAGACCGCAGCCACGCGCCTCGCCCAGATCGATGTAGATCTCCGAGTCCGGTCCGCAAGGGCCGGGCCCGATTTCCCAGAAATTATCCTCCATGCGCACGATATGGTCCTTCGGGAATCCGGGCTGCTCCAGCCATATCTTCTCCGCCTCGTCATCCTTCGGGTAGATGCTGACCCAGAGCTTCTCCTTCGGCAGTTCCACGACCTCCGTCAGGAACTCCCACGCCCAGGGGATCGCCTCCGCCTTGAAATAATCCCCAAAAGAGAAATTTCCAAGCATCTCAAAATATGTCTGGTGGCGCGCCGTGCGTCCCACATTCTCGATATCCCCCGTGCGCACGCAGCGCTGGCTCGTCGTGATCCTCGTGCGGGGCGGTTTCATTTTTCCCGTAAAGAACGGCTTGAACGGCGCCATGCCTGCGCCGATCATCAAAAGCGTAGGATCGTTCTCAGGGATCAGCGACGCGCTCGGCAGCCGCAGATGTCCCTTCTTTTCCGCAAAGAACTGCAGATAAGCCTCCCGCAGCTCATTTCCACTCATATATTTCAAACTCATCAACCCCTCATAAATAACGCAATTTCCTTTCCCGATGCAAACAGCTCACGGAAGTGACATGAACCTATCCAAGGGCCAGAACACAACCATGGCCTTCCCCTTGATCAAGTCAAAGGGCACAAAACCCACATCCACAAAACGGCTGTCCTCCGAATTGCCGCGATTGTCGCCCATCACGAAAATCGTTCCCTCCGGCACCGTTGCCTTCGGATACTCCGTACGCGTCGGATTCAGGATATACGGCTCGTTGATCATTTGGTCATTCACATATACATGGGTATCCTTGATCTCGATTGTATCCCCCGGCACTGCAATCACGCGCTTGATGAAATCCCTGCTCGGATCCCGCGGATAGCGGAACACCAGAATCTCTCCGCGCTCCGGCTGACGGAACCGATAGAGGAACTTATTGACCACCAGACGCTCATGGCTCTCCAGCGTCGGGCGCATGGATGGGCCATCTACGATGTAAAGTTCTACGATAAAGGTACGAATCAAAAACGCCAGCACAACCGCCACTGCGATAGAAACGACCCAGTCACGCGCTTCCTCTCCCAAAGAACTCATCTTGCCCCTCCTCGTACTTTAGAAAACTCCGTGAAAAAACAGGGACTGCTTCTGCAGTCCCTGACGAACACGAAATCAGCGCTTCTCTTTGATACGAGCCGCCTTGCCCGTAAGTTTGCGCAGATAGTAGAGCTTCGCCCGACGCACAACACCCCTGCGGACAACCTCAATCTTATCGATACGCGGGGAATGAACCGGGAACGTGCGCTCCACGCCGATACCATAGGAAATACGGCGAACCGTAAACATCTCACGCACGCCAGTACCCTGACGGCCGATCACAACGCCCTCGAACACCTGAATACGCTCGCGCGTGCCTTCGACGATCTTCGCATGCACACGCAGCGTGTCGCCGGGACCAAACGCGGGAATGTCCGAACGGAGCTGTTCCTTCTCCAATGCCTCGATAATGTTCATTTTTATACATCCTCCTTACTCGGACGTTCATGGCGAGCATCTTTCGACACATGGCTCACTCAGCGGACCGCCCAGATACTTCCATAGCGTACCATAATCCGTAGAAGGATGTCAATGCGTTTTCAAAAAAAGTTTTATCGCATCTTCTGTTCCTATATGTTGAAAGGTTTCACCAGCTTGCGGAAATAGGTCTGCCCCTTCTGCATCACCTTCACAATGGGCTCCATGAGCTCCGGCCGACGAATGGCAAGATGCATGAGCCGCTTGCGGAAGCTCCGGTACTCCGCATCGAAATTCCGGAAAATTTCCTCCATTTCCATCTCGACGGACACGGCAGGAATATTCGAGGTCTCGATCTCGAACTCCCTTCCCTGGATCCGCACCGCATCGCCACGGAACGGGATATACGATTCCAAGCCCAGCTCATCTTCCAAATGCTTTTTCATAGCATCCTGAGCAGGACTCTCGCCATGCACGATGAACACCTGGGCAGGTGAGGGCTCCTGCACGTGGGATATCCAATCCGTAAGCTGGTTGATATCCGCGTGGGCAGAGAAACCATCCATCATTTGGATTTTCGCGCGCACAACAACTTCCTCGCCCATGATCCGCACCCGCTTGATGCCGTCCACCAGTCTGCGCCCCATGCTCCCCTCCGCCTGATAGCCCACAAAGAGCACCGCGGACTCCGGCCGCCAGAGATTGTGCTTCAAATGGTGCAGGATGCGTCCCGCATCCGCCATGCCGCTGGCGGAAAGAATGACCGCCGAGCTCTGCTCGGAGTTGAGCGCACGGGATTCCGCCGCTGTCTCACAGACGTGAAGCTGTGGAAACTGGGGGATTCCCCCATGCTTTTGCAGCAACTGGATCGCATTGTCGTCGAATTCCTGGGTATTCTGCATAAAAATGCGTGTCGCGGCAATCGCAAGGGGGCTGTCAACGATGATGGGGATATCCTCGTCCAGCCGCCCCTCCTGCCAAAGTTTGTAGAAATAATACAGCAAGGTCTGGGTGCGCCCCACGGCAAAGGACGGTATGATAAGATTTCCGCCGCGGTCCATCGTATCCTGCACGATTTCCAGCAATGGCGTTTCCTTGTCGTAGATCTGATGCACCCGATCTCCGTAAGTGGACTCCACGATCAGATAATCCGCGCCGTTGATGAGGGTCGGGTCCTTGATGATGGGCTGGTTCGGCTGTCCCAAATCCCCCGAAAAGACCAGCTTTGTCGTCTCCCCATTCTCTGTAACGTAGACCTCCAGAATCGCGGAGCCAATGATATGCCCCGCATCACGGAAGACCACTTCCACATTTTCCGAAATAAAAATGCGCTGTCCGTAGGGCACGGGAGAGAAATGCTCCAACGCCGCCCACGCGTCGTCCACCGTGTAGAGCGCCTGGATCGGTATATCACCGCGCCGCTGTCCCTTGCGGTTGGAAATCTCCGCGTCCGACTCCTGGATATGCGCAGAATCCGGCAGCATGATACGCGCCAGCTCGCAGGTCACCTTCGTCGCATAGACGGTGCCCGTAAAGCCCTCCTTGCAGAGCTTTGGCAAAAGGCCGCAATGATCGATATGCGCGTGCGTGAGCAGAACGCAGTCCACCTGCCCCGGATGGAACGGGAAACCTTCATAGTTCAACTCCCGGATACGTTTTGCCCCTTGGAACATGCCACAGTCGATCAAATACTTCCGATCCTGTGTCTCCAATAAATAGCAGGAACCTGTCACCGTACGCGCCGCGCCCAAAAAATCCAACCGCATATCCGCTCACCTCTTTGACGACAGATTCCAACAATTCAAATTATATATTTATTCTACCATAACCACATGGATTTCGCCACCATAATCTTGCTGCAAACAAAAAAAACCCACAAAACGTGAGGTTTATTCCAAAGGTGGTGCCGAAGGCCGGACTTGAACCGGCACGTTGTTGCCAACGGCAGATTTTGAGTCTATGTCGAACATTCTTTCTACCTGTATTATTCATGTCCGCAGACGCTTAGACCACTCATCCAGCACAAATCCTAGGCTGAAAGCTCTTTTATCATTCCACCTTCTGGGTGGAGCACTAGTGCAGCAAATTCCAAATAACTTGCTGAATCACTTGTCTAAATTTCCGTGG
>CALGGN010000207.1 GCA_937915915.1 uncultured Selenomonas sp.
CTTTTTGACTTTGAGCTGGGCTTGAACGATGAGGAGCCGGAAGCCGTGGACTGCATCGTATTCTGGACAAAAGACCCTGCGCCCATGCTCGGAGGATTGGACAAGTTGTCCTCTTATCCCTATTATGTGCAAATCTCCATTACGCCATACTGCAAGGACATAGAGGCGAATCTTCGCCCCAAGGCGGACATCATCAAGACAGTGCAGGCACTATCTCGGCGACTGGGCAGGAGACGAGTGGTATGGCGGTATGACCCCATTCTGCTCAATGGGGCTTATCCGATTGGTTTCCATTTGGAGTGGTTCAAAGATACGCTTGAGAAACTTGCTCCTTATGTGGAGCGGTGCATTATCAGCTTCATCGACCTTTATGCCAAAGCACGGAAAAATACGCAGGGACTAAACCTCCATGAATTGTCCGAAGCCGAGATGGAAGAGTTGGCGGCAGGGCTGTCGCAGATAGCCAAAGGAAGTGGTGTAACGCTCCAGACTTGCTCCGAGAAGATTGACCTCGACCGATACGGCATAGGCCACGGAGCCTGCATCGACGGCGGTCTGGTGGAACACATCACAGGCAAGCCTGTCAAAGTTGGCAAAGCGAAAAGCCAGCGTCCCCTATGCAACTGTGTAGAGAGTTTCGATATCGGAGCTTACGATACTTGTATCCACGGCTGCCGCTACTGCTATGCAAACGCAAGCGCGGAAAAGGCAAGGCAAGGATTCCATGAGCATGATCCCAGGGCATCGGTATTGACCGGGGAACTCACGGGCAATGAGAAAATAACCGTGCATGAAGGGGAGAGGTTTCCATGGAAGGGCAGGACACTCCGTGTCATGTTTCAGGTCGATTCTCAGTTCCCCAATCGCATAGCTTGTCGAGTACATTGACGAGGGAACGCCCACGGGCAGTAAGGGAATATTCCACCTTTGGCGGCATCTGGCTATAGACGGTACGCACAATCAAACCGTCAGCCTCCAGTTCCTTCAACTTCTGGCTGAGCGTCTTGTCTGCCACCTTTTTCAAATATCGTTGCATCTCATTGAAGCGCACCGGCTCATATTCCATCAGGCAGTACAGGATGATGGGCTTGTACTTGCCGGAGATTACTGGAACTTCAGCGGACAGCTACGCACTGCCTTTGACCGTTTGTTTGCTGTGGCAGAGTGCGATCCGAATTATCGCAATCCCCAAAAGGAATCTGTCCTTCTCATGGCAGCGGAAGGCTACGGATTCGATGATGCTCTTTCCTACTACAAAAATCTTATGAAACATCTTGGTTGGAAGGAGTTGGGGACTGTCCTAGCCGGTGGCGTGATGAAAGTCGGTGACATTCAAGGGCATAAGGAACTGAAAGATGCATACGAGCTTGGCAAAGCTGTTGCCGGTGGGAACGGCCTCTGAAAGGATGCTGTTTGTGAGGTCAGCCGATGGGCATTTATGATGAGATACGGTCTGACATCATTATGGCGCAGGCTTCTGTCAAGTTTGTGAAGAGGTGATTTTGTGAAAAGAATCTTGTTATTTCTCATGATTGGCTTGGTATCTGTATGCTTCGCTGCCTGTGGAAATGACACGGCCAACAAAAGCAGCGAGAATGTAAATTCGTCGGAGAAGCGTATCTTGGTAGCATATTTTTCTCGTGCCGACGAGAACACGGGAGGCGTTGGCTATATCGAGAAAGGGAATACACGCATTCTGGCTGAAATGCTTGCTGAGATGACCAAGGCGGATTTGTTCGAAATCAAGCCGACCAAGCC
>CALGGN010000208.1 GCA_937915915.1 uncultured Selenomonas sp.
CTAGGATTTGTGCTGGATGAGTGGTCTAAGCGTCTACGGACATGAATAATTCAGGTTCATTGATCCAACCCCACAAACAGCGGCTGCAAATAACGGTACACCGGATGCCGCCCGCCTTTTTGCGAAACATCCGCTACCTGTCCTTGAAAACGTGTTTTAAAGCAGGAGCCTGCCTGAAAAGCGTAAATATCTTTTTTGCGGTGGAATTCGTCCGCATATCTCTCGGAAGCGATAAATCCGCTGCGTTTCGACAGCAGATATCTCGCTCCTGTCATCGCATGTTCCAGTTCCTCATCCTTCGGCAGGGCAACAGACAGTGTCATATACAAGGAATGTTCACCCCGCAGGCATGCCAATATTTCTTTCGGCAAATCAGCATGATATACCTCAAATCTTCCCAAGCCTGACGAGCGACGCCCCCCTATGCCGGAAAGCGCCAGCATATCCATCAGGTCATCCAGCAGATTTTTCTGCTCCCGTGTTTCTGTCCCCGCCAGAACATATAGTCCACAATCTCCCTGTCCTTCCAGTCCCTGAGAGAAGCAAAACTCTCCGATTCTATATGGCATGGCATCGGCACCGTCACCCAAGAAAACAGAAGTTTTCGTTTCGTACTTCCCGAATACCTGATTTCCCAACTCTTCCAAACGGAAATTCTTTTTCATGAAATGCGGGAACACACGAAAAGGCACATATGCCAGTTTTTTATACTTTTTCCGCATCTTCAAGTCTATCATCTTCGAATGCCCTGCCTGTGCCAAATCATCACGCCTTGCCATTGGCTTCGGCAGAAAATATTCCTTCCCACGGTAAGGAAACGCGTCAGAAAGCAGAAGTTCCCCGTTTTTCGCCCATGCAACCAATCTTGAAAAAGTTGTTTCGCCTTCGGACAGAGCCTCCATGCATAGAGCGGAGAAGAGCCGGTCTGCCTGAAAAGACATTTCCGAGCTTTCCAGCGTAGTACGCCCGAAATGCACCCCATGCTGGAAAACCATGCAATAAATGCTATAGTCCATAGCGCACCCTCATTTCTCCCCGCCGCAGGCATCCCGGAGCATCGCATTGATTTTGTCCATCAGACTTTCCTCTGCATCTCCGACAACAAGCTCCGCCAATACATCATGGAAGCAGACTTTTCCGTAACCGCGTGAACCATGCCCTCCCAGATAATCGTAGCGCAGCAGTTTCATCCCATTGGCTAGGGTCTGGAAATCCTCCTGTATCTCGTTCTCGTCTGCCCCCCGTTCCATCGTATAGATCAAATCCATTCCAAAGCGTGTGCCGCGCACGACACGCTCAATCTGCCTAGGATTCGCGACAGCCGTCATGCGGTTGATAGTGTTCTCGAACTTCACCTCTGTAAAGCCCAGATCCCTCTCCCGCAGGGACTGCACCGAATCCTCTGTCAGCATCATATCCGAAAACAACAGGCGGCTGCACTTTACCTGCTCCTTCCTTGCCGTGCCAAACAGCCGTGTGATCCTTGGATGATCCAAATCCTGCTTCACCACGGTGTCGTTATATGTCTTTGCCAAAAGGGAACGCAACTTACCTTTGAAAGAACTTCCCGGCAGCATAGGCTGGTTCGTCCGGATGTCACGCACCACGGGCGAATCCACCGCCCCAATCGCCGCAAAGGCATTGGAACCGCCGATATGGAGTCCTGTCACCACTTCGATTTCGCCTGTAATCTCAATTTTCCCGTACATCTCAATACCCCCTACGCATCTCTGCTGTCCAAATATTTACGCCATGCCACCAATGCCTCCATATAGTGACTGAATAATATGTAGTCTTTCCTATTCCCAATTTCCGGCAGGATATCCAGTACCTCACTTTGTTTCACAAAGAGCTTGACAGAATTCTCCCTCCCTGCCTCATACAGACAACGGATCCGCAGGTAGGAAAGCTGTTCCTTGATGCGTTCTGTCAACTCCTCATCCTGCAGCAGCATAACATCGTTATAGATGTCCGCTGTCATAGAAAGCAGGTTCCTTATCTTCGAGGTTGTCACCAACGGAATAGAATATCCTCTTTGGTCTTTGAGTCCCTGTAGATGCTTTATGACCTGCTCCGCTTTGTCCACATAATTCTCATTGGTTATGATTTTCATGACCATCCTCCGTTCCGCCCTTTTCTCGCGTAAGATACACATAAATCTGGATTGCCGTTGCCAGTTGTCTTGCGTCCTCATCCCTTTGAATCCACTGCAACATCCTCGAAGCAAATGCGCGATAGCGCGCTTGTTGCTCCGTACTGCTTCTATGATCCGGCTCCATGCGTGATAACAAGTAAACATAGCGTGCAAAATTGATTTTCTTCTCGCGACCGCGCAGGAGAAGCAAGATACGATAGAGGAAATTCTTCCCGCGCTCCTCGGTGTCCGCAAAGAATTCGGAAATTTCCCGATATTTCTCCCCGAATACCCCTTCCTCTAATTCCTTCCAATGATACGTTTCACTGCCACTTTCATCAAAAAGCGTCACAGCGGATTTTCCCGAAAGACCCTTGGATGCCTCTTCCAAACGTGCGGTTTCCTCTGCCATCGCGCTGACCGGATAGTTTTCGGGATAAACGCCGATGCCTGCGGATATCGTAAGCGTCCCCTCCGTATAGCGTTCCAGAGCCCGCCGAAGATCGATGGATAGCTCCAGTACATCATCCCATGCTCCGACAATGAACAGGTCGTCACCGCCCGAATAGACAATCGCAGCATGGCGCTGTTCCTTGTTCTTGTCCGAAAGTATATATGCTGGCCGCTCCAGTAATTTCCGGATATGCAGCTTAAAGAACATAGAGAGCTGCCGCGACAATGCCGCTGTCCTTGAAAGTGTCATATAGCGGTTCCCATATTTTTCGCTTGCAAACCCCGCAGCGAAGGTCTGTCCCAAATCATCTACATCGGCCCGCAGAATGCCAAGCCGTTGTATGCCCTCGCTCTTCTCCGCAAGTTCCTTGAATTCATCTTCCGCATGATAGTCTCCCACCCAGAGTTTTGTCGCAAGACCTTTGCCTGTATAGAATCTGTTTTTCCCATAAATACGCTTTGCCATATTGGCTTTTTGCAGTTCCAGCACCTTCTCCCGATTCCCGCCAATCAGGGAATATCCTCCGGGCAATGGCAGCCCCTCCATCATCTCTCCTCGCACGGTCATGAAAAACGCATCGTTCAGTATATGCGCGGAAAACTGCTGCAACGCCGCACATATCGGACAGCAGTCATCTTCATCCACAGCGCCCGCCCTGCGGCATACTTTACACTCCCTGACGGTATTTTCGGCGGTTTTTTGGTTGAGCTGCAGGATTTCTTCTGCCGTGTAGCGCCCTGCCTTGTGATCGGAAAGCTTTTGCGCCAAATGTATATGCAATGACGGATAGCTTCCCTCCGGCACATCCTTCAGATGATCACCGCTGCATTCCTCATAACTCCCCGCCAGATAAAGCGAGATATCGAAATGCTCCAGGAACCATTGATTCGCCCGATGGAGGAAATCGGAAAATTTCTGCTTCGTCTGCTCTGTATTCGGCAACAGCAGCTTGCAATTCCCTCCGCCACTGTAGAGCAAATTGGCCCGTGTCAGCCCAAGATCTTCCAAGAGCTCATCTGCAAGATGCTCCATCAAAATATCCAGATAGAAGGATCTCGCCCGAAGATTCTTCAAAGCTTTCTTCGTTGTGATCGTGTAAAGGAAGCTTTGCACACCCGACAAATCAAGAATGGCGAATAAGAATGCCTTCTCCTGATAAAACTTCGTTCCCTCCTGAAACAGGACACGACGGTAATCCCTTTCTTCGCCGGCTTCGAGATATGCGTGGATACATCCCGCAAACGCGGCTGTCAGCTTCAAATGATCATATAGTGAGATATCCGGCAGTTCTTGCTCATTCGTCGAGGACGGCACAAAGGAAAGGTTGGCCTCCAGCACATCCATCAGAGATTGTATATAATGTTCCGAGCATTCCATGCCTTTCAGATTATCATCAATCTTTCGCAGGATATCCCGATAATATGAGGCGTCAAAATCGTGGCGTTCCTCCTCTGGATAATTGATATCCCGTTCCACATTGGTTTTCGATGGAGCGTAGTACCAGTTGCCATCGTTACCATTCAAACGGTTGAATACAGGAGCCAGAGGCATCCTGCGGTCAAACGTTTTTCCCTGCCCCGATTCGTCCCCCGCCTTTCTCCTGTCTGTGGCGGCGGCGAGATTGTCCGCCATATATACGATATAGGCCAATGCATCCTGCGCCAGTTCCGCGTTCTTCATGTCCCTTGCGTGATGGTAGCGCACGCAGTCCATGATTTCTTTTTCCTTTAACTTCATGCTCCCCTCGGCCACGAAATCCCGTCCGCTGATTTCGTGCCTCGTTTGTTCCTCTGCCGCACGATAGACCACTTTTCCGATATCGTGCAGAAGCGCCCCCATCGTCAACCGGAGCCTGCGTTCCTCTATCACCCTTCATCCCTCCGAATCCGAATTGCTCCCATGCCCATGCCGGTCTTGATTCCAACGCCCGAAAACTCCCCGAAGCGCAGCAGAAGCCGCAAGTACCGCGCCATAGTCTTCGTTCCGAAGCAGCGGAATGTCACCATCCCGACAAATCCCGGTATCGTTGTCCGTTCTGCCGGAAAAATCATGGAACGTATCCGATGCCTCACGATCATGCACTCCGACACAAGCTGCTCCATGGTCTCCTCATCCATCATGTCAATCCTCTCCATCAGAACAGACTGTCGCATCATGAGATTTTGGCAGATAAGCCTCACATCGGGCAGGATGACATAGCGTCCATGTTGGCGGAATGCCGTCGGAGCAAGGAATTCTACGGTCAAATTCATCTCAGCCGTTTTCCCATAAAATTCTTGCAGCAGCTCGCCATCTTCCAGAGTGGTCAAATGTTTCTCCAATATACAAATCGGATGTTTTTCCCGATGCAGGCGGATGAGATCGACGCTCATCATAGGTCGCACAATCTGCTCAAGTGCTGTCTGATTCAGTGCACTGATCTGCCAAATGACCTGCCCTTTTTCCGCAAGGACGGCCTGACTGTACGGATGCATCTGCTGGCGATGAAGCAATTCCGCATAACCCGTATCAATTCTTTCCATCAAAAAACCCTGCAAGCTCGAAGCTTTTCGGAAATCCAGCGATTTCGTATCCAAAACAAGCTGCAACTTTGCCAGCATCATATCACTTCCAATCCTCACTCTTGGAACACATTCGTCGCAAAGCACATTTTTCCTCCCAATATCGCACATTTTTCCATTGACTCTCCCTGCTAAACTAAAAACCGGCACAGAGCCGAAACCCTGCTCCCTGTACCCACAAGGGTTGACAAACCACATCACAAAATATACGATTTAACCGAAAGGCTAATGATAGGGGAACTGTCACAATGAAACTAACGCATGCAAACAAAAAAATGAGGAGTTGTTGTCCAGCATGGACGCAAGGAAAACTGCTTGATCCCCTGAGCCTGTCATGGATCCGGGCATAACGATTGCTGGCAGAACGTGGTATGAGCCGGAAAATCAGCTGCCAGAACCGGCATGTTTGCCATCAGTACGGAGGGAGGCTGCTATGCTATGAAAAAGAAATCATCCTATGTGGAACACGCGGCGGTTACAGTTTGCGACATTGCATGGAGTATCCGCTTTTTCGAGGAAATATTGGGCATGGAGGTGATACGGCGAAAAGAAGCGAATGGCAAATTGGAGCAGGTGTGGCTGCGTGGCGGCCTGCAGCTGATTTCCTCGCCGGACAACCATGCGGCCGGGCGCGGACATCACTTGGGGATTGTGGTGGAGGACTTTAAGAGCACGCTCAGGGAAATGCTCTCCTATGAAGGGGTTCATGCCATGGAGGGCAAGCCGGAGAAATGGGTGCAGCTTCCCGACGGGTTGGTCTTGGAGCTGTTTCAGGAAAAACCCGGCGCCATCGACAAAGTCCTGTCGATTGACGTCAAATGATCCGCCGATGCGGTGCCTCTCTTGCAATGCTTTACCTCCTGCTTCGCCTGCGGCTTGCACTCGCTAAAATTTCATAGTAAGCTTACCGGACACCTTCGGTGTCCACACGCCCTTACACGAAATCTAA
>CALGGN010000209.1 GCA_937915915.1 uncultured Selenomonas sp.
ATGCCGTCTGTGGCATAGGAGCCGCTGGCAATGCTGGCGCCAAGATTGTCGATGTCGTGCACGATATCTGCCGTCAGCCGCACATCCTCGATGGAGAGATCGGTTTCGTAGCGGAAAGTGTCTACCGCGCTTTTTGTCAGGACAAGGTGGGTCTCTATCTCCTGCATGGGCTGCAGCGCCCGCAGCAGTTCATACCCCATGATGACGCCGCTGGCGCCTGTGATTCCGATGATGAGTCGCATAAAATTCCTCATTTCCGTATTTCTTGTGCTATTGTTATTATACAGCACGGATTCAAATTTTTCCGCCGGAAAATGGCTTTTCAGCGCTGGTACATTGTGATATTATTTAAGGTGCATTGATTTATAGAGATTTTCAAGGGGATGATAGATGATGTCGAAAAAAGTTTTTTTGCGTGCGGCAGTTTTTGTTGCGGCGCTTGTTTTCCCTGTCGCGACCTTTGCGGCAGAGCCGCCTGCGGAGCCTCCTCTGGCGCCGCAGGGGATCATGCCGCCGATGATGGGGGATATGCTGACGATTCTGGGTGTCGTGCTGAATGTATTGCTGCTCATCGGCGTGGCATATCTCTGGGCATCGAATCAGCAGATGAAATCGCGGCTTTCCAAGGTTTCCAAACTGCCAAGCGAGGTCGCGCATCTTTCCAAGACCGTGGCGGCGCTGGAGGCAAGGCTTGCTCCCGCTCCCGAGCCGGAGCCGGCGGAGGAGCCTGTGGAAGAGAAACCGGCGGCAAAGCCCCAAGAGAATGTGCCCTCATGGCAGCCCTTCGTGGACGATTATAACCACCTGGCCCGCAGCATGGACATACCGGAGGCAGAGAAGGCCTGCGAGAATTTCGTGAAGATCCAGAAACTCACCATGCTCATGTGCCTGGATCATGCGGCTCAGATGGATGGCAAGCCCGCTCCGAAGTTCGTTCCGGTCACGAGCGTGTCAGCCAGTGTCTATTGGGCAAGCCCGCTGCCCGGCGTGGCGGATCGCTACGCGATTGTGCCGAATCCTCTCGTTACTTACGATGAGAAGATGCACGAGGAGGGCGGCATGAAGGAAACCTTTGCCTCCAATTATGAGAGCGGGACTTGCAAGCACATGGATGTCAAGCTGCCTGCGCTGTTCCACAATGCGGGCGGCAACTGGGTCATCGATCAGCCGGGCATGATTCATCTGGAGCCTTGATGGAGTTTGAGTATGAAAAAATTATTTTGGAGACTGCGGTATGCGGTCGTCATGCTGCTTCTTGGCAGCGTGTGCATCTTCGCAGGATGTGGAAACGCCATGGAAGGACAGGGGGCTGTTTCGGTCGGAGGCAATTCCTCCGGGGACTCTTTGGAGGAGCAGACGGAGAAGGTGCTGGCCTCCATGAGCCTGACGGAGAAGGTTGGTCAGATGGTGATGTTCGGCTTTTATGGGACGGATGTCAATGAGGATGTCCTCTACATGCTGCATCAATTCCATATGGGAGGTGCAGCGCTGTTTGCGCGCAATGTGGAGACACCTGAACAGGTGGCAAGGCTCACGAAGCATCTGCAAGAACAGGCGGAGGAAAAGGTGCCTCTTTTCATCGCGGTAGATGAAGAGGGTGGCATGGTGGCGCACATGGGAGAAGCGATGCCTGTGCCGCCGTCCCAGCAGGCCATCGGGGACAGCGGAGATCCTGCGCAGGCTGGCCGGTGGGCGCAGGAAATCGCGAGGCAGCTCAAGGCGATGGGACTGAATATGAACTTTGCGCCTGTTGCGGATATAGGCTTTGAACGTGAGAGGTCCTACAGCACGGATCCATACATAGTAACCGATTTCATAAAATCGGCAGCCGAAGGTTATGAGAAAGAAAACCTTTACTATACGTTAAAGCATTTTCCCGGCATCGGCAAGGGAAAGGTGGATTCCCACTATGATATCTCGGATATCGAGTCTACGGTAGAGGAAATGGAAGCGGATGAACTGCTTCCGTTTCGGGCAGTCATAGAGGGGCATCCTGCAGAGAATTTCTCCGTGATGGTGACGCATATCAAGTATCCAAAGCTGGATGCGCAGTATCCGGCAAGCCTTTCGCGGGCTGTTATCACTGGGCTTTTGCGCGAGCGCTTGGGCTATCGGGGGGTCGTGATTACAGATGATATGGAGATGGGAGCCGTTTCGCGCTACTATACACCGGCGGAACGAGGTGTGCTCGCAGTGAAGGCGGGGGCAGATATCGTGATGATCTGCCACGAGTACCAGCATGCCCAGGAAATGTATCTGGGGATATTGGACGCTGTGAAGGCGGGCGAGATCAGCGAGGCGCGCATTGATGACTCGGTACGGCGCATCGTGCGGATGAAGCTCTCCCATGAATTGGAATCGAAAGAGAAGTAGAGCATGAATTTGGCGGCGAAAAGCCCCGAAACTCCTGTCAAATGGAGTTTCGGGGCTTTTGCATCACTGAACGTTCATGGAAAGCTCGATGAACTTGTTTGCGAGCTTTGCCTTCTGAAGCACTTCCTCGGTGATATCCGCGCCGGCCTCGACAATCACGATGCCGTTGTCCATCTTGATGGTGCGCGCAGCCTTCTTGCCGAGCAGGAAGCGGCGATGGCGCTCCTCTGTTGCCTTGTCAGCGGCCTGTTGCTTTTGGGCCTCTGCCGATGAAGGCGCTGCCTTTGGAGGTTCCGCTTTGGGAGGCGCTGCTTTCTTCTCCTCTGCCTTGGGCGGTTCCGTCTTTGGGGCATCTGCCTTTGGCAGCT
>CALGGN010000210.1 GCA_937915915.1 uncultured Selenomonas sp.
TGTGCCCCCCAGGTTCTCCGGCAGGCACAAAAGCCGCACCTTTTCCCCGAAAGCTTCCTGCACCGCCTCTGCCGAGCCGTCTGTGGAGGCATTGTCCACCACAAAGAGCTCATAGTCCCGGAAAGTCTGCCTGTGGAGTGACTCTATGCACTTCAGCACATATTCTTTTTTGTTGTAATTGCAGATGACGATGCCGATTTTTTTCATATGCTCTGCCTTTCAAGCCCTAGATAATCATCCCAGAAAGCGCGGGTCTTGAATTCCTCCTGGCATTTCTTCATATGCTCTGCCAGGGCCTCGTATTTCCTGCCCATCAGGTACAGGAGTCCCGCAAATTCCCGCCTGGCCCGCTGCTCCTTGCCCTCGTCCCGGACACGGAGCTCATAGCTTTCCTGGAGCAGGTTGTAGACCTTCACCTCTTGCTTGCCCTGGTAGCAGCCCGGGTCGGTATTGAAATCCAGGGCCAGACCCTTCCTGCCCTGGATGCCCCTCAGGCTGCGCCTGCCCAGCTCCAAAAGCTTCCCCTTGTCATGGCTGGCATGGGTTTCGGGCTTTGGGCAGAGGCGAGCCAGCCGCGCTCTCTGCCGGAGGGGATTTTCCGCAAAAGCTTCCCTGCCCTTCAGGATGTCTGTCATGGCGGCAAGATAAAGATCCACGGAGGCATAGTCCAGGGTATTCAGCAGGTGCTCAAAGACCTGGGTGAAATCTTCCTCGAAGGTTTCCTGGAATTTTTTGTCATGGACTGCATGGGCCAGGAACATATTTCTGGGCAGATAATATTGGTCTACCAGGCGGCTGGTCTTCCACTCCCAAGGCAGATGCCAAACACAGATGCCGTTGAGGGTGATATGATGAGTGCCGAAGCGCCGCCAGCTCCACTCCGCATCATCCCCCCGGATAAAGGCGGGAATGGGATATTCGCCCCCCATATCTGTCAGGCTGAAACAGGCGAACCACCAGGAGGAACTTGCTTTTTCCTGGTCAAACACCTTCGGATCCACATGGATGCACCTAAGAATTTCCCTGGGAGCAGCCACGGTGCATTTCTCATGGTAGCCCCGTATCCAAAAACCATTTCGCACAGTGAGGCTTTCCGTGCACAGATTCTTCTTGTGCATATTCATCATGGCGCCACCGATGAAAGCATCCTGGTATTCCTCCCGGAGATAGTCCGATACCGTCAGAGTGCGGAAAAAGCTTTCCGGCAAAATCTGCACATCATCATCCAGGAAAAGGCAACGGCTGTAGCCGCCGTCATTAGCTTCCATAAGTCCCCGGGCAAAGCCGCCGGCGCCGCCGGCATTCATATTGTGCAGGACGGTGATATGTTCCCCCCTGGTTTCCTCCAGAGTCTTCCCATTATCCACCACAAAGAGATGAAACCTTTCCTGCATGGCAGGATCTGCTGCCATAAAGCCTTGGAACTTCTTCATGGTGGCCCGGATATACTCCTCGCGCCGGAAGGTGCAGGAAACAATGGCAATGCGGTTTTGGCGCAAAGGCTGGCTGTCTGTGCACCAAGCCCCCCGTGAAACAGCGCCTCCCTTCCCGGGGACAACATGGAAGGATACTGCATCGAAGCCCTCGGGAATGCTCACGGGAAAAGCCTCCTGGGAATACTCCGCACTAAAGTCCCATTCAAAAGCCTCCAGCATCTCCTTTACTGCGCCAAAGCCTGCATCCAGCTTGTGCCCCACCAGTTCCAGCCTCATCCTGCCCTTGGCACGGAGGCGGAGGAATACTCGGTCAAAATCACAGTAGGTGCGCCACTTCTTCACCGCAAAGAGATTCATCCAGGTATCAAAGGAGTACCTTTTCCCTTCCTGTTGCAGTCCGTCCAGCCCCTGCAGACAGGCTTCGCTGTGGTAGAAAAGCTCCGGCACATCCAAAAAGCCCTCCTCCGGGAAAACAATATTCATCAAAACCTGGAGCTTTTCTTCATTCACCTGCATTCCCTTGCCTCCTTCAAGCCTAGATATACATCCCAGAATTCCCGGGTGCGGAATTTCTCATAGCCCTGGCGCATATCCCTAGCCAGAGCCTCAAACTGAAGGGACAATTCCTGCAGGAGCCTGTCAAATTCCCTCTCCAGCCGCCTTGCCCTTTGGTCATCCCGCAGACGTGATTCGCATGTACCGGCAGAAAGATTGTAGACTTCCACCTGTTTCCTGCCCTCAAATTCCTGCTCCGGCGGATACCAGTCCAGGGAGATACCCTTCTCACGGGTCTCGGATTCTAAGGCATGCCGTCCGGCTGCCTCCAGCTCCATGTAGTCAACTCCCTTGCGCATCCTGGCTCTGCCGCAAGCCAGGCGCACTCTCTGCATCTGGGCCTCGGGATCTTCTTCAAAGATGGCATGGCCTTTAAGGAAATCCGTCACTGCCAGAACCAATACCTCTGCCCCAACATAGTCCAATGTGTCCAGCAGATAGCCAAAGCGCCAGCGCAAGTAGGACAAGACTTTTTCCTCATTGCCCTGCTGGTGGAGCATGCAGAGCAGAAGCATATTGCGGGGCCAGTAATAGCAGTCCGCCATCTTTCCTACCCGCCATTTGAAGGGGGCATGCCAAAGGCAGATGCCATTCATGCTGACGATTTCCATGCCCTGCTTCCGCCAGTTCCACTCCACATCATCGCAACGAAAGAACACAGGGATGGGATACTCGTCCTTGTAACGTTCCAAACTGCAGCAGGTATACCACCAGGCAGAATGAAGAAAACCCTCCTGAAACATTTCCCCGGACAGGTCAATGCTCTCCAGCACCTTTTTTACACTATCCATGACCATAGGGCCGCGGCAGGTTTTGAAGCCCATAGCTCCATCATAGGCAGCCAGATTTTCAAAGAGCTCCATCTTGTCATAGAGATTCATCATGGGTCCGTTGACACTGCAGGTACGGTACTCCTCCTTGAAATATTCCGTGATATTCAGGGTGCGGAAGAAGCTCTCGGGGTAGATCTCCACATCATCATCCATGAAGAGGCAGTGGGTGAAGCCCCCATCATTGGCCTCCATCAGCCCCCGGCAGAAGCCCCCGGCTCCCCCGGCGTTTTTGTTGGGGATGATGGTCACATAGCCGTTTTCCAGGGACTTTGCCAAGGTGCGGCCATTGTCCACCACAAAGAGGTGGAACTTTTCCTTGCGGCAGCTGTCCTCTTCCATGAAAGCCGTGAACTTGCGGATGGTCTTTTCCACATAGCTCTCCCGGCGGAAGGTGCAGGTGACGATGGCTATGCGGCTGGGCCTTTGGGGTGGTCTATCGGTGCACCAGCTCATTTCTCCCAGGGCATATTCCTCCCCCAGGGGGAAAGCCAGGCTGAAGGACAGGCCCGCAAAGCTGCCTGCCCCCGGCAGTTCCACCAAAAGCTCCGTCATTGCCCCGGCCTTATGGCATTGGCTATATATCACCTTGTCCACCACCCCGAAGGCGGCGGTAAACTCGTGGCCTGTCACCTGCAGGCAGAAATCTCCCTTGACCTGCAGCCTCAGATAGATTTTCCCCAAGTCACAGTAATGCTGCCATTTCCCGGCGGCGAAAAGATTCATCCAGGTGTCAAAGCTGATGGTCCTGCAGCCCTTGATCTCCCCATCTGCAAATCTCACATCTGCCTCGCCGAAGCGGTAGAAAAGCTCCCCTGCTTCCATGAAATCCCCATCGGGGAAAACCACCCGGGAAAGGGTGTAGAGCCGCTTGTCTTCACTCATGGGAAACCTCCTGCCACCTGCCCGCAGGGAGCAGAGTCTTATCAAACATGGAGTACCTGCTGCAGGCCTCCTCCAAGGCTGCCTCTAAGAACTCCTCCCAGTTTTCCTTGCCGCTGTCCGCTATGCCCAGCGCCTGCAATAGCCTCTGCCAGGCCCGGGCGGCTTCTGCCAGTCCCCCATAGGGAACCAGGAAGGGAGCAGGACTTTCCTTCGCCTGTTGTACGCTCAGCAGAGGCAGCAGGGGTGAGGCCAGGATGTGTACCGTCCGGTAGGACAGCATGTCCAGCACCCGGAGCCTCACCTCATCCCGCAGCACATCCTCCGCCGCTGAAAGCTCCATATCTGCCGTGAGGTCCTGCTTGGCCTTCCTGACAGCCTCCGTCAGGGAAATCATCCCCTCCAGCCTGCCGCAGGGAATCCTGCCCGGCAGCACCGCTTCTCCGGAGCCGGACATGACATACGCCCTGGCCTCTTCGGGGGAGCAGCCCCGCCTTAATAGTTCCGGCAGGATCTTGCTGTCCTCCACCAGGTGCAGGCCCCGGCATTTTGCCGCCAGCTCCAGAATATCCTTGGGGGTATCCTCACTCCGGCGCAAGAACAGCACCATAGGGGGCAGCTGCCCTGCCTCTGCCAGGGACAATATACTGCCTGTCACCTCTGGGCTGGTGCCCTCGCCCCCCAGGGTCAGGACAGGTGTTTCCCCTGCCCGGGAAAGGGAAAGGAGGAATTCTTTGAAGAGGCTGCCAGGCTCCGCCTCCCCCTGCCACCAAGGGGAAAGGTACGCATCGGGACGGCCCAGCAGGGCCTTTTTATGGCCCGCCAGGGACAGGGCAGCCAGAGTGAAGCGCACCCGCTGCAGAGCCTCTGTCAGATTTTCCGCAGGACAATCCGGGATTTTGGCAAAGCTGGCTGCTACCGTGGCATTCCCCACTCGCCCGGCTTCTTCCTCATAGCGGGAGGCCAAGGCCAGGAGTGCCTCACGGCAGGCCACGGTCTCAGGGGCTGCCTCCTCTGCCTGAGGCAGTCCCCTGGTGAGCACCTGGGAGTAATCCGGGCAGACTTCCTCTGCCAGACGGCAGGTTTCGCCTACGGGCAGGCCCATGAGGCGCCCCATTCCCCGGAGCAGGAGCTCCGGGGAAAATTTTTCCGGGCCAGGGAAGAAGGAAATCTTCTCCCCCGGGAGAACCACCGGTTCCTCCTCCCTGCTTTGCCGGCAGAAGAACACAGCCAGACGTTCGGCAGGAGTCTCCGCCTTTTGAAGCAATTCTTCAAGGGCAGGTTCAGAATTTGAAAATAGGCTGCGCCTAAGCCCCTTTGTCCCCGCCTCATAGAGGTATTTGGGCAGCTCATCATCCACAAAATTGCTCTTTGTCTTCTCCGGTGCAGAGTCTTGCTCTTTCTCCGGCAGGATATAAAGCTCGGAACGGCTGCATGTGAGCCTTGCATCGTGGGTGTCGAAGTTCACGGAATCCACCAGCTGATTCGTCCCCAGATCCAGCACCACAATATTGAGGCCCCGCATATTCATGGAGTAGTCGTGGCCTCCCGCCCGTATCACGGCCTTGTCCCCGTCATGGAAGGGGGAGCTTTTCAGCTCCAGGGAAAGGCCCTCCACCTCCAGCTTCCGGGAGGCAGACTTTTTCACCGCCCCCAGCTTCTCTGCCAGGACTTTCCCCCGATAGGCGGCAAAGACATAGCCCCGCCAATGTTTCTGCAAAAGATTCCGGGTTCCCAGGGCCATCAGGCGGCGGTTGTCCTCTGCCTGCAGGGAAATGCCGATGGTATCCCGGGCCGCTATGAGTATCAGCCAATTTTCTGCCTGCCGGGCCAGGGCCTCCAGATAATCCCCCAGCTTGCAAATGGACTGCAGCCCTCTGCCCAGAGCCTTCTTGGTTTTCTTCCGGGGATTCCCTCCCCCTCTGACAGCGCCTTCTTCCACCACGGGCATCTCCAGGGCCAGGCGCTCAATGAGATTCAGCACATCCTCGCTCATCATGTGGTAATCCCAGATGCTCTCCTCTTCCAGATTACGGATGATATCCTCATGGAAATTCTGCCGGGTGGCAATCATCACAGGAGCAGATTTCTCCGAGTCCAGCAGATCATGAATGCCCTTCACCTGTACGCCTTCAAAGTCCGCAGGCGGATTCTCCGTCACCAGGAAAAAGGACAACTTATCCAGCCAGCCGTGTCTCTGCAAGTAACGGTAAAGATTTCCACCCATGCCGCCGATGCCATAGATAACCAGTTCCTCCTGGGACTCCAAGAACTCCCTCAGCTCATTTTCAGAAAAAATCTTCATGCCTTCCCCCTATGTCCTTTCTCACATATCAGCCAAATATATCGTAAACAGCACTATAAGACTCACAAGGATCGTTTTAGGTTTTATCATCCGTCACCAGAGCAGCAACCAGATTGACAAGCTTGTATTTGTCGTTCTCCCATGGGATGCCTTTTTCTTTGGGAGGGACATTTTCTTTCTCCAGCTCCTCC
>CALGGN010000211.1 GCA_937915915.1 uncultured Selenomonas sp.
CCGACACGATAGCCGAACTTGGGTATTTCTCCAGGATGTTCATAGTCTGCCCAGCTCAGCGAAATAGACATCGCCCCCATCGGAGAGGCGGGCAATGCTGGCCTTCAGCGTGGCTTCCCGCTTGTAGAGGGTAGCCAGGTCAGCATGGCTTATGCGCCGGTTGGCTATCTGGTATTCCTGGGCACCGCCCTCAATGGCAGCAATAGCCGCCCTCACACCTGCCAACTGGCCCTCTAAAATTTCCAATTCCTCCAAACTGTTCACCCCCCTTCATGGGCAACAAAAACCGCCCCTAAAGGCGGCCTCATAGCCATTCTCCCTTCACGCCCAGCCAATCCTGCTGTTCATCCCCTCCGTCATCCTTTTCTACCCCTTCATCCGGCTCTATGAGATACCTCACGCCTATGATTTCGGCTGCCAGGATGTTGTTGGTCTCGCAGTCAAGCAGATGGTTGGCGACATGGGAGCTGATTTTCTCCCAGCCTATGGTGATACGGCCCTTCTTGTCCTTGCGCTCCACCCGCTGCTCACTGCAAATCTGGTCGCAGTATTCCCTGTCAATATCCCTGTAGACATTCCAGCTGCCATGTGCGCCCGGATCTATGCTCATGCGGGAGGCGATAAAGTTCTTTAGCTGGTCTGTGTCCATGGTGTAAAGGCGCAGACCGAAGCTGGACACGCTCTTGTCCAGGATGGTGACATTGTAGCGGGATTTCAGCGGATTGCTGGCTCCCTTGGTGGGCACCAGCACGTCCATGTGATGGGCGCAGAAAGCATAGACTTCATCCGTGTTGTAGCCGGAATCCATGCAGGCCAGGTTGATGTTGTGGATTTCGCTGTTTACATCAGGGTAGTTCCTGTCCAGCATGGCCTCCAGGTCTGCCCAGGTTTCCAGCCGCCCGTAGTCCACCAACCAACTGGTGAGGTGCGGCCCCCAGGCCCGCACGGAATACCAGAAGTGATCCAGCTGCACGTCAATGCCAGCCGTGAGGATTTGCGCCTCGGCTGGCATGGTGCCCCGCTCATAGGGCAGCTGCTTTTCCATGACCACATCAGACTGGAGACGGCTGGATTTATCCACCCACGGCTCCGCCAGCCATGAATTGATGAAGTTCATGAGCAGCGCCGGTTCATCCTTAGAGGCGATGAACTTGGCAGCCACGTCCCCGAAAGTCAGCCACGGAGAGTAGAGGCTGCTGAGGTGAAATGCCACTTTGGCGGCACGCCCGCTCTTTTTCTTCTCTCCCCGCCACTCCCCGCCGCGCAGCATGGCAGGCTTTTGGCGATCGTCAATCGCTTCATGGCAATGCTTGCACCTGTAGTATGCCGCTGCTTTGGCTTCGTTTTCATCCGCTTCTTCCGGCCATTTGACCTGTCCGAATTCCAGCGGCTGCATCTCCCCGCAGTGGGGGCATGGCACAAAATACCGATACTGCACATCCGCATTGAGCCAGCCCTGCCAGATATTGCCGTTTTTCAGTGTGGGGGTGGACACCTTTACGACTTTGTAGTTGTAAAAGGTCTTGGTGCGCTCTGCCGCAAGCTCCAAAGGGCCTGCTTCCGCCCCCGTCCACTTGGGGAATTTGTCGATTTCGTCAAAAAAGACATAGCGCACAGGGCGACTGGACAGGTCGGAGGGGCTGTTGGCCCCCACCAGCGCGATGTACATGGAATCAAAGGTCAACTCCAGATCCTTGCTCTCCCTCTCTCGGAAACGGCCTGACAAGTCAGGACAGAGCTGGATGAGCGGCTGCAGTCGCTTCTCACTGGTGAATTTTGCCAGTTTTTCCGATGGGTAGACAATGAGCATCGGTCCCGGATCCTGTGCGATAGCATAGCCTATCATGTTCTGCTCTGCGGAAGTCTTGCCCAGCTGCGTACCGGCGCAGAATGTGATGTCATGGACGAAAGCATCGTTGAAAGCATCCATCACTTTCTTGAGGTACGGTGTCTTGCTGGTGCGCCAATGGCCGGGAGAGGCACTATCCAATTCGGAGAGTATGCGGTATTTATCTGCCCACTCCGAGACGGTCAGCTTTTCCGGCGGTTTCAATACCGCCAGGGCGTTCATGATCCATTCCGGATAGTCCAGCTCATTTCTTCGCTTTTTTCTTTGCCCTGCCACGGTACAGCCTCCCATCCGCCAGCTCCTGCAATGCGTCATTGATGCGCTTGTCAATCCCGTTTTTGGCAATGGTCACCACTTCAGAATCCATCGAAGACAAGTCCGATGCTACATTGTGGCCAATCGAAAGCAGCGATTTTTTCAAATTCGCCAAAAGGCGGTTCAGCTCGGCCTGGATGACAGCGGCCGGGATAAATTCCGTCTTGGTGACACCTAGCTTGATTTTTTCCTGGGCAGCCTTTGCCTCCTTCAAATCCGCTTCTGCCTTGAGTTTGCGGGTTTCCGGACTTTCGACGTGTTTCCCGGTGTACCGCCATTCCATCAGGGCTTGAATGTCCCATTTTCCTCTTCCCGCCTTCGGCGCACCCTTCTTCTGCCAGGCTGACAAAGTTTCTCTGGAAATTTGGAAGAATTGGCAGGTGTCCGTCGTTGAGAAAATGAATTTTCTTTCTTCTTTTTCGCGCGCGCGCGAACCATTCTCACTTGCCACCTTGCCGCTCCTCCCCTCCTTCGTCAGTTTGTCAACCCGTTTTTTTGATTTTCACGCAGAGAACGCACGGGATTCGCAGACCCGTGCAGGGCTACCCTTCTGGTAGTACCTATGGCCCCCGGGGGGTGGATGGCCGACGCGCGGCGCACCCTCTTCCCGCCGCATCCGCCCGGGTCGATCGTGCAAGCGAAAAGGCACCGCTCTCACGGTGCCCTTTCACGCAGCTTATCCATAGGGGTCGTGGTCTGCATGCCTCAAACCACTATAGCCATTATAGCATGTATTTGGGGTTGTTATTCTTAGAATAACGATTTTCACAAAAATCTTATGAGCTGGAGGTTGGCAGCACAAAAAGCCGCATGCGTGCGGATATCTTTCAAGAGATTGAAATACGTCGGTTCCGATATGCTGAGCTTGGCGCAGGTCGCCCGATAGTCCACCCCCGAATACCTGTCCCTTGCAACAATGATCCGGTCACGGTCGCACCACGCATAGGTGGCATCAATCACCCGCAGCCACTCCTCCGGCCATTCCAGATCCTCCCCTCGTATCTTCACCCATCTGAGGGGCATCACGTTCCGAATGGCCTGTGAGGCGGTCGGGTCGCCGATGCCGCTGCCGTTTTTCTCGATTTTTTCATGATAATTTCGCGCATCCAGCACCGCCTCCCGAATGGCTTTCTCGTTGTGGAAAACGAATTCCAATTTCCGAATGTAGCCCTTGCTTTTTCTCATGCAGCTCTTCACACTCCCACTTATCCACACTTATTCCGGCTTATCCACCATTTCCCTTTTTCTTGTGGACAGCCTCATCCGGCAAAAGTAATAATACTCGCCGGTCTCTTCCCGATATTCCCTTTCCACGTCAAGCAGCTCATAGCCCGGATTGTCCAGCTCTATGAGTTGCTTCATTTCCTCGGAATCCTCCGGTAGGTCCTGCATCAGCCGGATCTTCTTCTGACTCATCATCCGAGGATCATCGTTCACCGTGTCCCATGGTCGGATCAGGTTCTTGGAGCAGTCCCATTTCCGCATGTTCTTTTTCTTCCCGTCATCCTTGAAGGTCTTGGCAATGTAATCAGCCACAAGAAGCAGTCCCCGTTTTGCATCCGGCCGGAGCTTCTTGCTGTTGGCAAAGCCATGTTTCCAGATTCCTTCCACCGTGTCCCGATCCAGCAGGTGATCCATGACGACATGATGGTGGATTCTCCCGTTCCTGCTGATCTCGGTCACGCAGATCCACTTCGTGATGGGCAGCCCTCTCTTTTTTCTCTGATAGTTCACCCTTCGCATGAAATTGGCAAACTCCTTCTTTGCTTCCTGCTCGTTTCCCGGTGCATGCTCCGGTGCGTAGCTCAGGCTCAGCAAAAGATCCCCTCTCCCAAAATTGGAGCAGATCAGGGCTTCCAGATATCTCCTGGCTTTTTTGTTGTTCAGCCGCTTCTGCTTCGGCACGCTTGTCTGGTACTTTCTTTGTCTGGTTCTCGTTTCCTTCCCTGTCACATAGGGGAAATAGGACACCTGGCAAAACTCGGAGCTGACTCCGTACCTTCCGCAATGACGGGTACGCTTTCGGATACATTTCCTGATACTTTCCATGCTGCCACCTGTCCTATATAATCCTATAAATCTTATTTGTTTAATATGCTTATTATCTTTTCGTCGAAAAGATAATACCGCAAACAAGTCCGCAGCCGCCCGCAGGCGGCAAAAGTCTCCCCATGGCTCCCACGAAGGAAACTTTCCCTCTTCCTGATATCGCCGTCAGGGAATCAGGAAAAGGGAAAACTCCCTTCTATATAACCAGAATCCGTGAAATACGATATACGTAATATGTCGTAGAGCCGCATCATATC
>CALGGN010000212.1 GCA_937915915.1 uncultured Selenomonas sp.
GGGTCGTTTTTTGAGTGGGAAAGTTGAGTAATTGACTACCTTGCCCAGATAAGTATCAAAACGGCGACTGTCCACCATTTCATCCCGATCTACATCGTAAACTACGAAATTGAAGCCCCGGCCCAAGCCGTAATTTTTCCCATCTATCGTCACCAAAGCCCGACTTCCCACGCCTTTTTCACACAGGAAGCCCCCGGAATAGACAAGTAGTTCATGACTGTTGATCTTGCCTCCCAAAGACACAGGCTCTGTCAAGTTTTCCGTGGTCTTTTCTCTTACTACTGTGCCCTTGTTGATGACAGCCAGATATGGTTGGCGATACCTGCCGGAAAGGTCTATCTGCAAGCCTAATTGCCGAAGGGCAGCGGCGTGCTCCGGCTTGAAGAATGGCCCGAATCCTGTATCGGCAACAGTTATAATAACTGCATAACGAGGCAGTATCTCCCGCAATTGCTCCAAATAAGCCAGAAAATCCTGCTCTTCCTGCAGTTTCTGTAAATCCCTCGTCTTAGAATTCATTAAACACACTCCATACATCATTAAATATTCAGCCTGTCACAAAGCAATGCCGCATATATTTTATACTAGTGCACTGGCACATTGATATTCGAACAATCTGTACTGTCTATGCCACCACCTGCTTCGTTATCGTCGCTTGACGTAGCCCTGCCTTAAAGGACTAGCTTCGCGTCGCTACTACTGGGCTCCTCTGCCTCGCATCTGGCGACATATCCAGCACATATTTGTCCAATTATCAATGTGTCAGTACACTAGATTTTCTTATGTGCAATTATATCAGGCAGTGTCACTTTCCGCAACGTTTCCTGCCTTGGACGCCATGGGACACTGCGCACGGGGAAAATGTCCGCGCCAAACAGGAAATTCCATGCTGTGTGGCGAATAGCAAATCAAATGCTAATTGAAAAATGCAAATTAATATGCGAAAGCTGCAAATTATTATTCTGCTGTGAAATCTCAGCGAATACAGGCCGAAGGTTTAGATTTCGCGTAAGGACGTGTGGACACCGTAGGTGTCCGGTAAGTTTATCGTAACAAAGGGGGATTTATCATGTCAGCACTGCGCCAAAATGCGATTATGATGGTTGAGTCACTGCCGGAAAATCAGCTGCTTTTCATCGTGAACATCATGAAAGAACTGTCACGGATTATGCCGAAGGAGGCCCCTGTCGATATTAAGCCAAGCGATGCCAGCGAACAGGCATTTGCAGTTTTGGAGAGTCTGCGTCGTAAAATTCCCGATTTGGATTATGAGGGAGAATTGGCAGAATATAGGGAGGAAAAGTATCTCCTGAATCCGTGAAACTCGAACACTGTCCGTCCCCCTTTGGGGGCGGGGGACCGCCATCGGCGGTGGTGGGGGGACAATGTGTCAATGAATGCAGTCTCCTACCGTAAAATCGTCACCCCCACCACCATCTTCGATGGTTCCCCGCCCCCAAGGGGGCGGACATAGCAAGTACATCATACATCCATCCAGTTTCACGGATTCAGGTATCTCTGATGCGAATTTTGTTGAACACCAATATTTTGATAGACTACCTCACAGAAAGAGAGCCATTCTTTCCTGCGGCATACCAAATCATTTTGGGATGCAAAAACAAACGATATGATGGAATCGTAGCTGCCCACTCTATCGTTGATATGTTTTTCATCTTACGGAAGTATTTCACGAATGCGGAGCGTCGTCGGATGCTGTTGGCTTTTTTTGAAATTCTGACGGTAGAAACCATCGACGAGGAAAAACTGCGCTTGGCATTGAAAAATGAGCCGTTTACGGATTTTGAGGGTTGTCTGCAAGTAGAATGTGCGAAATCGACACAGGCCGATTATATCATAACGCGTAACGAGAAGGATTATGCCCTTAGCGAAGTCCCCATATTATCACCGGAGCAGTTTATAGAGTATCTGCATGATGATGACTCGGAACAAGGGTGACGGGCCGGAGCTTTTCAAGCATTTCAGGAATTCTACGGGTGAGGGGTGCAGAATATGGCGGAACAACAGAATCTGGACTTGGCACAGTACAAGACCGTAATGGCGCTCAAGAATCTGGCGGTCTTTGAATGGGATATCCGACGGGATTCCCTGAGATATGATGATATGATGCCGTATCTGCTGCAACGTGAGATCCCAAGGGAGGGGATTGCCGTACATCTGGAGCGTGCGCGCCTGATCCATCCGAAGGACCGCATCGCTTTCCGGAAGCAGATGGACTGGCTGCTGCATAAGAAATCCCAGCGCAAGGCAGAGGAACAGGATTTCAGCATGGACTTCCGCATCTACACGACATGGCGGTGCTATATCTGGGTGCGCATGGGATATCGGGTGAGATGGATCGTACCTTCTTCTTCAGTGACGTGCAGTGCCGCGGGCACTATCCCTCCTATGTTCTGCGTGAGTGGGAGAACAAGGGCTACAACATCCGCATGGAGCAGGGGGATCTGGCGGTCATAGAGGAGGGGAAGGCGGACTATCTCGGCTTCTCCTACTATATGAGCGTTGTGAGCGCCTATGACGACAGCGAGAACGCTCCGCATTTCGGCAAGGAAGTCCCGAATCCCTATGTGAAGGCATCGGACTGGGGCTGGCAGATCGACCCCGTGGGCATGCGGTATATGCTGAATGTCCTGGCTGAGCGCTATGAGTTGCCCCTGATGATCGTGGAGAACGGCATCGGGCTCCATGAGGACACGGATGAGAGCGGCGTGGTGCAGGACGATGAGCGCATTGCCTACTTCGCGAACCATATCGGCGAGATGAAGAAGGCCATCGACGAGGACGGTGTCACCCTCATGGGCTACTGTCCATGGGGCCCCATCGACATCGTATCGGCGGGAACCGGCGAGATGGAGAAGCGCTACGGCTTCATCCATGTGGACAAGAACAACAAGGGCGAAGGAACCCTCAAGCGGACACCGAAGAAATCCTTCTACTGGTACCAGAAAGTCATTGCCTCCAACGGCGATGATCTGACAATCGAATAATTTCGAGCAAGTCGAAAAAAAAGATAAGAGAAAAAATGGAAAAAAGGTTGACAACTGGAGCGGATGTGCGTATAATAGCATCTGTTGACAGCGAGAGCTGATACAGGGGTATCGCCAAGTTGGTAAGGCACGGGATTCTGAATCCCGCATGCGTTGGTTCGAGTCCAGCTACCCCTGCCATTTTTTTCGCTTCAAATGTGTTCCTTGAAAACTAAACAATGCAGAAAAGACATGTAACATTTGTAACATGT
>CALGGN010000213.1 GCA_937915915.1 uncultured Selenomonas sp.
CCTCCAGGGGATCCTGGCGGATATAGAGAGCAGGGCGCTGCCGCTGATGGAGCAGGAGTCCGGGATCTCCGAATATGAGGATATCCACAGCTTCGTGGAGGCCATTCTCACGGACAGGATCGGGGAGGCGGGAAAGCGCCTGCACACCGGACGCAGCCGCAACGACCAGGTGGCTCTCGATGTGCGCCTGTACACGCGGGAGGCGGCGGATCAGATCCGCAGGGAGCTTTTGCATCTGCTGGAGACAGTCCTGGACCTCATGGAGGCCCACAGGGAGACCTGCATGCCGGGCTTTACCCACTTGCAGAAGGCCCAGCCGACGACCCTGGCCCACTACCTGGGAGCCTATTTCGAGATGCTCCGAAGGGATTATGCCCGCATCTCGGACTGCCGCAGCCGCATGAATGAGTGTCCGCTCGGGGCCGGCGCCCTGGCGGGAACGACCTATCCGCTCGACCGCGCCTATGCTGCGGCGGAACTGGGCTTTGCCTGTGCGACGCGCAATTCCATGGACAGTGTCTCTGACCGGGATTATCTGCTGGAGATGCTGTCAGATCTCTCTATCCTGATGATGCACCTTTCCCGGTTCTCGGAGGAACTGATCCTCTGGAACTCCAATGAATACCGCTTCCTGGAGATGGACGACGCCTTCTCAACGGGGAGCAGCATCATGCCGCAGAAAAAGAACCCGGACATCTGCGAGCTCGTCCGCGGCAAGACCGGGCGCGTCTACGGCGACCTGATGGCGCTGCTGACCATGCTCAAGGGCCTGCCGCTGGCCTACAACAAGGACATGCAGGAGGACAAGGAGCCCGCCTTCGACGCGATCGACACCGCCCTGGCCTGCATCCCCCTCTTTGCCCAGATGCTGCGCACGATCCACTTCAATAAAGAAGCCATGGAGAAAAGCGCGATGCGGGGGTTCACGAACGCGACGGATGCAGCCGATTATCTGGTCGGCAGGGGCGTGCCCTTCCGGGATGCCCACGGCATCATCGGCCGGCTGGTCCTGCACTGCATCGAGGAGGGAAAAGGGATCGAGGAACTCTCTCTGAAGGAACTTCGGCAGTTCTCGGATCAGTTCGGACCGGACATCTATGAGGCGATTTCCCTGCGGGCCTGCGTCAACCGCCGCCTGACCGCAGGTGCCCCCGGCGAGGCGGCTATGGAGGAGGAGATCCGTCTCTCCCGGACCTGGCTGGCGGAGCAGGCCGCCGGTTGAAAAGCTGCAGGTAAAATGCTGGCCGTTGAATAATCGAACTTATTGAAAAATCGAACTTATAAGAAGATTTTGGCATACGCAGTTCCGCTTAACGCGGGGCAGGGGCTTATCAATGATTTCTTGCGTAAAATGGCAATAGTTCAAGAGCATGGGTTCGCTTTATACGGCTTAGGATGACGGTATATCTGTTTACGTGCAGGAAGGATGTGCAAAGGGGGTAGGAAATGTTTGAGAATATCATTGCGGAACGCATGGGAAGGCTTCATACGGAATCGGCCTTTCAGATCCTGGCGGAGGCCAACGAGCTGGAGGCGCAGGGGCAGAAGGGGATCGACTGGCAGCTGCCCGATATTTGAGGTTTAAGGCGTGCGGATTACGGTTGCGCGAAAAGAGAATCAGCGGGAATTACAGGTGAAAACCAATGAAATTCATACATTTGGCAGATCTGCATATCGGAAAGTCTGTGAAGGATTTCAGCATGATCGAGGATCAGAAATATATTTTGGAGCAGGTGCTTGCCGTGGTGGAGCGGGAGGGCATCGATGCGGCGCTGATTTCCGGGGACGTATATGACCGCACGGTTCCTTCCGAGGAGGCCGTCCGTGTCGTTGATGATTTCATTTATCGGCTGTCGGAACTATCGACAAAGGTTTTGCTGATCAGCGGGAATCACGACTCGGATGAGCGGCTGAACTTCGGCAGCAGATTGTTTGCGGCAAGAGGCGTTTATTTTTGCACGAAATATGACGGCAGTCTTTACAAGCAGACTTTTGAGGATGAATTCGGGCCGATCCATTTTTACCTGCTTCCCTTTGTGAAAGCATCCCAGGTGAAGCATTTCCATCCCGAGGAAAAAATCGAGAGCTACGATCAGGCGGTGCGCGTTGCCATCGCAAAGGGCAATGTGGATCCCAAGGAGCGGAATGTGATCCTTGCGCATCAGTTCGTTGCGGGGAAGTCGGGGGAGGTCCTGCTGGGCGGCTCGGAAGGCCCGTCCGTGGCGAATGTGGGGCTGGTGGATCGCATTGGCTGCGACTGCTTCGATGATTTTGACTATGCGGCGCTGGGGCATATCCACAAGGCGCAGCAAGTTGGCAGGGAAGAGGTGCGCTACGCGGGGACGCCGCTGAAATACCATGCGGACGAGGTGAGGGATGAGAAGTCCATGCCCATTGTCACGATGGGAAGAAAGGGCGATGTGCGGATCGAGCTCAGGCCCTTCAAGCCCCTTCGCGATATGCGAAGCTTGAAGGGGCGGCTGAAGCAGCTTCTGGCAGCGGAAAATATCAGGGAGCCGGAGGATTATATCTTCGTTACCTTGACGGATGAGGACATCATCAGTGATGCCATGAGCATTTTCCGCCAGATTTATCCGAATACCATGCAAATCCGGTATGACAATGCCCATACACAGGGAATCGAGCTGGCGGACCCGTCGAAGATCGCGGAGATGAGGAGCTTTCCTGAGCTGATTTCGGATTTTTACCGGCAGATGTACCAGCAGGAAATCTCCACGGAGGAAATGAAGCTCATGGAGCGGATCGCGAGGGAGGCAGGGATTCTGGATGCAACCGACTAAACTGATCATCAGCGCCTTTGGGCCGTATGCCGGAACCATGCCTGCCATTGCATTTTCGGATTTTGCGTCCGCCGGGCTGTTCCTGATTTCGGGGGAGACCGGCGCGGGGAAGACCACGATTTTTGACGCGATTTCCTTTGCGCTGTTCGGGGAGACCAGCGGCAGCTTCAAAAACAATAAGTATCTGAAAAGCGAGTTCGCGGAAAAGGACACGGATTCCTATGTGGATTTTTATTTCCTGCATCAGGGGAAGGAATACCATATCCGCCGCGAGCCTTCTTACATGCGCCCGAAAAAGGGCGGAGGGGTGAAAGAGGAGAAGGAGCGGGCCGTGCTGTACCCGGCGGCGGATGTGCCCGTGGAGGGCGTCAAGGCGGTCAACCAATACGTCGCGGAGCTGCTGAACATTGATTTCAGGCAGTTCAAGCAGGTCGCGATGATCGCCCAGGGCGAGTTCTGGAATCTGCTGAACGCGAAGACCGAGGAGCGCACCCAGATCCTGCGCAATATCTTTCTGACGGAGGGGTACCGAAGGATGGAAGGCAAGCTCGGAGACCTGCAGAAGGAGAGCTTCGTGCAGCGTGAGGATGCCAGGAAGGCCATTTTGCAATTCATGGAAGGCGTGAAGGCAGAGCCGGAGACGGATTTGATGCGCAGTCTGGAAGAATTCGTCCTGCGCATGGAACATACGCAGACGTTGTGGAACATGGAAGATATCTTTGGGATGATCGACAGCATCATCTCATCGGACAGGCTGCAGGCAGGGGCGCGGAACGAGGAAGCCGCAGCCATCGAGAAACAGCTGAAGGACATCCGTGCCCGGATCACGGCGGCGGAGAGCAGCAATGCGCTGTTTGCCGACGTAAGGAAGCATGAAGATGCCGTGAAAACACTGGAAGGAAAAAGTGAGGCCGTTGCGCAGGCGAAGGAGAAGGCGGATCTGCGCGCCAAGGCCACCCATCGCGTGAATCCGCTGTATCAGGCATATCTGGAACAGGCACAGAGCGTTGCGGGGATCCGGGCGGATATCCGAAGGAAAACAGGGGAATACGGGAAAGCCGCGGAGGATGCAGAAAGGGCTGCGGAAAAGCTGAAGGAGGCAAGGGCGAGGGAAAGCCTTGTTTCGGATTACGGCATAGCGGCTAATGAGATCCGAACGCAGGAGGAAAGCTATCGGCAGCGGGACGTTGCCATGAAAAATGCTGCGGCGCACAAGGCATCCTTCGAGCAAGCGGAACAGTCTGTCCGGCGCATGGAGGAGGAGAAACAGCAGCAGACGGAGCTGCTGAAGCACCTGGAACAGCAGGCAATCGAGCTGAGGGACAGCGCCGAGCTGGCATGGAAGAGCGAGCGGCAGATGAAGCAGTACGAGGAGCTTTCACGGAGTGCCGAGGAGATGCAGGACTCTGTGGAAATGCTTCTTGGGGAGGAGGGGCAGCTTCGGAAAAAGCAGGAGGCAGCATCCGCCAAGATCAAGGCGTGGGAAGCATCCTCTCAGAGGCGGATGACTGCCGAAAAGATGCTGGACGGCTGCAGGGCCGGGCTTCTCGCGCAGCTTTTGCAGGATGGCGAGGCATGTCCTGTGTGCGGCTCGCGGGAGCATCCGTCCCCCGCAAAGCTGCCGGAGGAATCCGTGACGGAGGAGCAGCTTCGGATTTATCAGGAACGGGAGGAAGCCGCCAGAGCAGAAAAGGAAGAGGCTGTCAGAAAGGCGGAAACCGCGGGAAGCGCCTATCGGACGAAGGCGGATCACCTGCGCATGGATCTTTTGGATCTGCTGGAGCATGAGCCGGTGCAGACGGAGGATCGGCCAACGGACGACTGGCAAGCGAACCGGGAGCTTTTGCGTGGGGTAACTCTTAAGCTGAAGCATGCGCAGGAGACAGCGGAAAAGGAATATCACAGGCAAGAGGAACGGAAGAAAGCAGGCATAGAGGTATCGGAACGGGCGCAGAAGCTTCGGGATACAGCCCTTCCGGGGCTGGAACAGCGCATTGGAAAAGCTCGTCAAGTTTGCGAAGAAGCAAGGCTGGCCATGACGGAGGATGAAACGATCCTCAAGGCTCTGAAAGGGCTGAAATATGAGAGCTGGGAAAAGGCGGAGGCCGAGCTGAAGCGGATGGAATCCGAGATGGCAGGGATCCAGAGAGGCATCGAACAGGCGCAGAGGCAATCCGAAGCAGCCGCAAAGCGGGAGACGGAGCTCAGGACGGAGCTTGCGACATGGAAGCAGTCCCTTGCAAAAGCGGAGCAGGTATGCGGCGAAAAGCAGAAGAGCTATGAGGAGGAGCGCGGGAAGTTCTTTGCGTCGGAGGAACTGTTCCGGAGCTATCTTTCCACGCCGCAGGCAATCGAGACCTTGCAGCAGCGGATTTCTGACCATGAGAGCAATTTGAAGGCGGCGAGATCCCTTTTGGCGGAGGCACAGAGCAAGATCCGGGGAAGGGAATTCATACAGCTGGACGAGTATCGGCAGAAAGAGGCGGAGCTGGACGCTGCGTACAGGCAGGCGGCAAAGGCCTGCACTGTCGTGGAGGGACGCATCCAGCGGAACCGGGAGATCCGGGAGAAGATAGAGGCGAAGTCCACCGCCTATGAGAAGGCGTATCGGGAGAACCAGATGCACAGGCGGCTTTACGCGCTGGTCAGCGGGAATATCCCGGGGGGCAGCGTGAAAATCACGCTGGAGCAATACGTTCAGACGGCGGGTTTCGACAGCATCATTGCGGCTGCGAACAAGCGGCTGGTGCCCATGAGCGACGGGCAGTTCGAGCTCTGCCGGAAGCAGAATCTGGACAGCAGGAAGAGCAAGGAAATCCTGGATCTGGAGGTACTGGACAACTTCACGGGGACGCGCAGGCCCGTCGGGAATCTTTCTGGCGGCGAGAGCTTCAAGGCATCTCTGAGCCTTGCCCTCGGCCTTTCGGATACCGTGTCCCAGAATCTGGGCGGCATCCAGATGGATGCGCTGTTCATCGACGAGGGGTTTGGCACGCTGGACAAAAAATCCATCGACGGCGCGATGGAGATCCTGATGGACCTGTCAGGGAAGGGCAAGCTGGTCGGCGTGATCAGCCACAGAGAGGAACTGATCGAAAGCATCCCGCAGCAGATCCGTGTGATGAAGACCAGAAATGGAAGCGAGTTCACCATGGAGACCGACCGATAAAATATTTTGGGTCTTTTCAAGCGGGGATTTTTGCGATAAGATACAAGGATAGGCAGAAAGCTCGGAACAGGAGAGGATAAAATTACATGGATCAAGTTGATATGGAGAAGATGGACAATAAAATCGCGGTCATGATCGACTCGGACAATACGCAGCTTTCCAAGCTGGAGTCGGTGCTTCAGGAGGTGTCGACCCATGGGCGCATCGTGGTCAAGCGGGCCTATGGGAACTGGCAGAGGGAGCATCTGAAACATTGGGAGTCCGAGCTGAAGCGGCTTGCAATCAAGGCGGAGCAGCAATTCGACTACACGGTGGGGAAGAACGCCACGGATATGGCGCTGGTGATCGACACGATCACGCTGCTGCACCGCAATATCTATGACGCCTTTGTGATTGTGTCCAGTGACAGTGATTTCACGCCCCTTGCGATCTACCTGCGCGAATCGGGCGTCTATGTGATGGGCGTGGGGGAGAAGAAAACGCCGATTGCGTTCCGCAACAGCTGTGATGAGTTCATCTTTCTGGAAAATCTGGATATGGAGGCTGCGCAGCAGACCATGCAGAAATCCGCATCTGAGGATGCCGCAGAGAAAAGGGGAGCCGCTGCATCGGGCGCGGACAAGGACGCGATATCGGGCAAGCAGAAGACGGACAGCATCCAAGCGATCCATCGTCTGCTCCGCATTGCAAGCGATCAGTTTGCGGAGACAGACGGCTATACGAATCTGTCCTCGGCAGGCAGCTATATCAAGCGCGTCAAGCCCGATTTCGATGTGCGCACCTACGGCTTCAAGAAGCTGGTGCTGATGCTGGAGGCATTCCCCAAGAAATACAAGCTGAAAAAGACCAAGAAGCTGATTTCCTATCAGTGTTTATAAGGTGATTATATTTATCTTTTTGGAGGGATTCATCATGCAGTTTGGAAAAAAATGGAAGCATTATACATTGACCGCCGTTCTCACGCTTTCGCTGGCAGCGGTGTCCTTCACGGGGTGCACGAATACCGCGTCGGACGATGCAGCGGGCGGCTTGCCCTCTTCTTCGGCGCAGGCGGCTCCGGTGGAAATGGGAGGCAATGCCAATGAGATCTCTGCGGCGCGCAATACGCCTGCGGTGCGCGTGGCCAAGGCGGTGGGACCCACCGTGGTGGGCATCACCAACAAGGCCGTGGCGCGGGACTGGTTCAACAATCCTGTGGAGACCGAGGGCGTCGGCTCCGGCGTGATTTTCCGGCAGGACGGCTACATCGTGACGAACTACCATGTGGTCAGCGGCGCAAAGGAGCTGATCGTGTCGCTGGCGGACGGGCGAAGCCTGAAGGGGAAGCTCATCGGCGCGGATGAGTTGACGGATATCGCCGTGGTGAAGGTGGATGCGAACGATCTGCCGACAGCGGTGTTCGGGGATTCCAATGATATTCTCGTGGGAGAGCCTGCGATTGCCATCGGCAATCCGCTGGGGCTGGAATTCCGGGGCAGCGTGACGGTGGGCGTGGTGAGCGCCCTCAACCGGACGCTGGAGCTCAGTGACCGCCGTGTGAAGCTGATCCAGACGGATGCCGCCATCAATCCGGGCAATTCGGGGGGCGCGTTGGTGAATGCGGACGGTCTTATCATTGGCATCAACAGTGCGAAACTGGCGGCAAGCGGCGTCGAGGGCATGGGCTTTGCGATTCCCATCAACACGGTGCAGACCATCGTGGATGAGCTGATGGACAAGGGCTATGTGGCGCGTCCGTATCTCGGCGTGTCGGTCTTCGATCCGGAGACGGCGGCACGCTACGGCTACCAGCTCAATATCGACAAGGGGGTCTACATC
>CALGGN010000214.1 GCA_937915915.1 uncultured Selenomonas sp.
TAGTAGGTGCTTGCCTGTTCGTAGTTGATGGCTCTCCCGCTCATCATGACGATTCGCCCTCCTGCTTCGCCATGTGTGCTTTCGCAGCACGGATGGCCGTAGTCCACTTATTTTTGATTTTCTCCTTTCCGTTGGGCATGAGCACCAGCATGAATTCACACATCATCAGCTGGAGCAGATACGCATTTTCGCTCTGTTCCCGCTGGGTATGTTCAAGGAAATCACAGATTTGCCGAAGGTCGCCGTCCAATACTTCCGCAATCTTCTTCAAGTCCGGCTCAGTGACTTCCTGAGTGCCGCCAGTCAGACGTTCCCGCAGGAACTCCGAAAAACTGACTCCCTGCGCCTGTGCTTCCCGCTTCAATCGTGCCTCCGTGTCGTTGTCCAATCTCACCGAAATAACGCCCATTTTGCAAAACCTCCCGTAAATGCTGAAACCATTGACACCGCAAGCCTCGGCGTAATTTGTTTACAAAAGGCGTAAACGAAACGTAAACGCCGAGGGGCTTGCCGTGTCCCCCGTGAGGGGCATCTCGAAGAGTGCGGAGGTGTGTGGGAATTACATATCGTTCCCCCTGTGCAGACTAACGGTTTTCCTCCCTCTGTCCGCCGATGAGATTGGGATTATGATTCAATGCACAGGCAATCAGTTTATCAAGCTGCTCTGGCGTGGTGATCCCTGCGACGTGGAGTTTGGCGTGAAGTGCCATTGCCTCCCGCAACTGGCTCTCGGTCTGAATTCCATGCTCCGAAAGCACCTTGTCGTAGGCTTCCCGTTTTTGCGCAAGCAGGGCAGAGCGAAGTTTCGCCATCTTCGTCTTGCGCCGTGCCTCCGTCTCCTTCGCTTTCTTGTCCTTTGCCTCAAGCTGTGCCAGCTGTTCCTCCAAGGTCAGATGGTGCTTGACGTGTTCTTCTGTGGTGCGGGTGTCCCCGCTGATAATCTCTTCCATGTTGTTCTCCTTTCTGGCCGATAAAGAATAATGGCCTCCGCACATAATCAGTATGGGGGAGAAATCATTTTTTGGTTTCTTATAAAGTTGCTCTTTTTGGGGGGAGAGTGAATTTTTCTTGACAAACTTGTGGGAATTGGTCATCAAGAGAAAATCTCGCTTGGCGTGTCTTCGTGTTGTACCAGTCAGCCCTTTCAAGGGCGATGGCGGTTGGTGGGTCCTGCTGTGGCGCAAGTATCCTCTCCAAGCCTATTCCACGATGTCTCTCTTTCCAGCCAATAAAAAAATCTTCCTCCATACGCTCATAGTATGGGAGAAGATTCACTTTTGAACTTATTATAAAGTTGCCGATTTAGTGGTAGAAAAGATTTGGCGTTGACAATTTCATTTTATTACGGGTAAAGAGAAATTGGCTATCGTTGGAAAGGTATGCCCCCATTTTTTGCGCTACAAGGAAATTTCATTGAGGGAAATTTCCTTTTGGGAATTTTTTTACCCATCACTTATGCTATAATGACCATGTAAGATGAAAAGATGCATAACGAGCAGTTCAGAGGGAGGGATGCCAATGAATGTGTACGCCGGGGACAACAAGAAGATGCTCAATATGCTGATACTGGAGATATTGAAGGAGTATACGGATGCTGACCACCGTTTGACTCAGCAGAAAATCATCGACCTGCTCAAACTAAACTACGGTGCAGAGTGCGACCGCCGCTCCATCCGCAACAATATCCGCTCACTTAAGGACATGGGCTATGAGATTGCCACGGAACGGGGCTGCTACCTGGCAGAGCGGGATTTCGATGATGCGGAACTGCGGATGCTGATTGACAGCGTCCTCTTCTCCAAAAACCTATCGGGAACGCAGGCCAAGCGGCTCATCGAGAAGTTAAAGGGCTTCGGAAACCGCTACTTTCACGCCAAAGTGACCCATGTGTCGAACCTGCCGGAACTATTCCATTCTGATAACAAGCAAGTCATGATAGCCTTGGACACACTCAATGATGCCATCGAGGAAAAACGGAAGGTGAGTTTCATCTATAACCGTTATGGCACGGACTTCAAACTCCATCCAAGGCGGGACGAACCGTACATTGTGAATCCCTACCAGATGGTAGCCAACAACGGGCGTTACTATCTTATCGGCAATTACGACAAATACGATGACCTCTCACACTACCGCATTGACCGCATTACATCCATCACCATGCTTTCCGAGCCGGTAAAACCGAAAAAGGAAGTCCGGGAGTTTTCCCAAGGCTGGAGTCTCCCCAGACACATGGCAGAGCATATCTATATGTACAGCGGCGACAGCGTGACGGTGAAATTCATAGCCGACACGGAATTGATGGATGAACTCATTGACTGGTTCGGCAGGGATTTTCGCATTAAGAAAGAATCTAATGATAAGATGTTGGTGACGCTTAAATGTAATGAGCGAGCTATGAAATATTGGGCGTTGCAATATGGTGGACATATAGAAATTAAGGAGCCGCAAAGTTTGCGTGAGACCGTCAAGGCGGCTATTTCAGATATGGCGAAGAAATACGCCGAATGACGAGCGAAGGGAGCAATCACCATGTATGGAGCGATTTTAGGCGACATTATTGGCTCGCCATACGAGTTTGACAAAGGAGCGAAAATTAAGGCGTTTCCCTTGTTCATTGAAAAATCTCGCTTCACCGATGATACGGTGATGACCATAGCCGTAGCGGATGCCTTGCTTTATGCGGGAAAAGACGCTACGGAGGACAAAATCTGCGCTGCGATGACCTCCTCTATGCAGCATTGGGGCAGGAAATATCCTAAAGCAGGGTACGGAGGAAAATTCCGTGAGTGGCTTAAAGAGAACGAGCCTACGCCCTATGGCAGTTTCGGCAACGGCTCGGCCATGCGAGTATCTTCTGTGGGGTGGCTTTACGAATCTATAGAGCGCACGAGAGAAATCGCCCGATGGACGGCAGAGGTTACTCACAATCACGCTGAGGGCATCAAGGGAGCAGAATCGGCGGTAAGCGCTATCTATCTTGCTCGAACAGGAGAATCCAAAGCGAATATCAAAAAGTACATCGAGGACGAGTTTGGCTATAACCTCTCCCGTAACTTGAAGGAAATTCGCCCTGCCTACCACATGGATGTGACTTGTCAAGGTTCGGTGCCGGAGGCCATTATTGCTTTCTTGGAAAGTACAGATTTTGAAGATGCCGTGCGAAATGCCGTGTCCATTGGCGGCGATACGGATACTATAGCTTGCATAGCCGGAAGTATTGCCGAGGCGTATTACGGGCTTACTCCGACGCTGGAAGAGGAATGCTTAAATCGCATACCGAATAAAATGAAAGATGTCATAAAACGCTTTGACCATACAAGAGGAAAGGCAGTACAAGGCGAACCCATCATCGAAGCCGCGCTTCTTCGCTATCATAGAGAAAGTTCCCCGGAAAATGAAGCAGCGGTGCTTAATGCGATTTATATGCGCATGAAAGACAACGGTTATTTCCTTCTTCCGCCAAGCGAAGTACGAGGATTTGATGAATGTGTCGCAAAGGGCGATTATGACGGAGAAATAAGCATCGAAGCCTATACTTCGGACAGAGAATTTTTCATGGGACTGGACGAGGAGGACGAAAACGCTACTTATACCACGGAAGTGAAAATTTACGATTTACTTTCCTTTATCGCCAAGGCAACTGATGCGGAATCGGGCATTGACATCAACTATGACAAAACATTCTATCTGAATCGCGACATGGCAAAGTCGATTTTGGCAAAGAATGAAGCGGAAATCTGCCATAAGAGGAGAATGTATATCCCTATGCCGGATGATATTCCTCTTTCTACCAAGGACTTGTCGCAAAAATTTATCTCCGGCATCAGATTTTGCTTCATGTGCGCCTACGATGCCTATACCAACTACTGTGAACTGTATCATCGCAACGGAAAAATTTACCGTTATGATATTTCCGGCGATAACAAGCAGGTGGAAAAAATCTGCCGAGTATTTCCTGCGCTCAAGAAATTTAACGAGAGCAACGGTCAAAACGATAAACTTGGCGAATGGGAGTGGAACTATTACGAATTGGGATCCTGGGTCTTTGCTCATGCCGAAGTGATAGCTGCGTATAAAATGCGCACGGGGCACACCGATTATTTGACTTGGAGTCCCGATGATGCTTATATGACGATAATGGATTTGTTGGAGGAGGAAGATACGATGTTTGAACCTATGAAGATTGATACCGATGCCCTACGTAAAATGAGCGATTATCAGCATGACCGTGAGGGGATTCCTGCCGGATGGATTTATTTGGGCAACGATAACGAACGGTATGTGCTTGGGCAACCCGGAGACCGCAACATTCTCGTATTGGGCGTAAACCCCAGCACGGCAAAGCCCGGTGATGATGACCCTACCATCAGGAATGTACGCAGAATTGCGGATAATAAGGGATTTGACGGTTGGATTATGATGAATCTTCACCCGCAGAGAACACCCCATCCCGAAGAGATGGAGGAGAAAGACGTGTGGAGTGAAACTAATCCAAGGGTTGTAGAGGCTGTGATGAGAGAGTTTCGAGTCCGCGCTATATGGTGTGCATGGGGAAATATGATTGAAATGCCCGGCAAGAAATTTTTATATGGTGCGCTTGCCAAAATTTATGATGTCCTTGGCGATGTTGTA
>CALGGN010000215.1 GCA_937915915.1 uncultured Selenomonas sp.
CTCTTCCGATCTATGTGACGACCTCCGACGGTACGGGCATCGTGCATATCGCGCCGGCCTTCGGTGAGGACGACAACCGCGTCTGCCGCAAATACGATATGCCCTTTGTGCAGTATGTGGACACGAAGGGGCAGATGACCGAGGATACGGACTGGCCGGGCGTGTTCGTGAAGGATGCGGATCCGCTGATTTTGGAAAACCTGAAGGAAACGGGCAAGCTCTTCAAGGCGCCTGCCTTTGAGCACAGCTATCCGCACTGCTGGCGCTGCGATACGCCGCTCATTTACTATGCGCGGGAGTCGTGGTTCATCAAGATGACGGATGTGAAGGATGACCTCATCAGGAACAACCGTACGGTCAACTGGATCCCGAAGTCCATCGGCGAGGGGCGCTTCGGCGACTGGCTGGAGCATGTGCAGGACTGGGGCATCAGCCGCAACCGCTACTGGGGCACGCCGCTGAATGTCTGGGAGTGCGAGTGCGGCCATCAGCATGCCGTGGGCTCCATCGAGGAGCTTCGCGGGCTTTCGGACAACTGCCCGGCGGATATCGAGCTGCACCGTCCCTATATCGACAACGTGACTTTCCCCTGCCCGGAGTGCGGCAAGGAAATGCACCGTGTGCCGGAGGTCATCGACTGCTGGTTTGATTCGGGCGCGATGCCCTTCGCGCAGTGGCATTATCCCTTTGAGAACAAGGATATCTTTGAGCGCCGTTTCCCCGCGGACTTCATTTCCGAGGCGGTGGACCAGACACGGGGATGGTTCTATTCGCTCATTGCGATTTCCACCTTGCTCTTCAACAAGGCGCCTTATCGCAATGTCATTGTGCTGGGCCATGTGCAGGACGAGAACGGCCAGAAGATGTCGAAGTCCAAGGGCAATGCGGTGGATCCGATGGATGCGCTCCGCACCCATGGCGCGGATGCGATCCGCTGGTATTTCTATGAGAACAGCGCGCCTTGGCTGCCGAACCGCTATCATGCGGGCGCAGTGCAGGAGGGGCAGCGCAAGTTCATGGGAACGCTCTGGAATACCTATGCCTTCTTTGTGCTCTATGCGGATATCGACAATTTCGATGCGACGAAATACAGCCTGGACTATGAGAAGCTCGGCGTGATGGACAAATGGTGCCTGTCCCGCCTGAACACCATGGTGAAAGAGGTGGATGACAATCTTGCCAACTACCGGGTGACAGAGGCAGCCAAGGCATTGCAGTCCTTTGTGGAAGAGCTCAGCAACTGGTACGTGCGCCGCAGCCGTTCGCGCTTCTGGGCGAAGGGCATGGAGCAGGACAAGATCAATGCCTACATGACGCTCTATACTGCCCTGGTGACGACAGCAAAGGCAGCGGCCCCGATGATCCCGTTCATGACGGAGAGCATCTACCGCAATCTCGTGGCGGGCATCGACAAGGATGCCCCCGAGAGCGTGCATCTCTGCGACTATCCGGCAGTGGAGGAAAAATACATTGATGCCGAGCTGGAAAAGAATATGGAGCTGGTGCTGGAAATCGTGGTGCTGGGACGCGCGGCGCGCAATACGGCGAATATCAAGAACCGCCAGCCCATCGGCAATATGTTCGTGAAGGCAGGCTCGGAGCTTCCTGCTTTCTTCCGCGAGATCGTGGAGGACGAGCTCAATATCAAGCAGATCACCTTCAAGGAGAACATGGAGGAATATCTGAGCTATACGGTGAAGCCCCAGTTCCGCGTCCTCGGGCCGAAGGTCGGCAAGCAGATGAGCGATGTCAAGGCCGCGCTTTTGAAGCTGGACGGCCAGAAGGCAAAGGAAGAGATGGACAGGAACGGCTTCCTGAAGCTGGCGCTGCCCTCCGGCGAGGTCACGCTGCAGCCGGAGGATATCGAAATCACCATGTCCCAGACCGAGGGCTATCTCTGCCAGCATGCAGGCGAGGTCACCATTGCGCTGGAGACGACCTTGACGCCGGAACTCATCGAGGAGGGCTTTGTGCGCGAGATCGTGAGCAAGCTCCAGACCATGCGCAAGGAGAACGGCTTCGAGGTCACGGATCACATCACGGTGTATGCAGAGGGCAATGACAAGCTGACGGAGCTCATGCGGAAGCATGAGGAGGAAATCAGCCGTGTGGTGCTGGCGGATGCCATGCAATACGGCAGGACGGAAGGCTTCTCCAAGGAATGGAATATCAATGGGGAAAAGATTGTCCTTGCCGTGAAATAAAAAGTGGGAGTATGCTTAGGATATGGCTCAAAGAGAACTGCAGGACGGTGTGCATGAGCATGTGGCGGAGGATGGAACTGTCATCCGCCACGCCCATGCCCATACCCATACACAGACCAAGGCGGTATTGAACCGTATGTCGCGGCTGATCGGCCATCTGGAGGCAATCCGGAAGATGGTGGAGGACGGGCGCGACTGCAGCGAGGTGCTGATCCAGCTTTCTGCCGTGGACGCTGCGCTTCGCGGGGTCGGCCGTGTGATTTTGAAGGACCACATGGAGCACTGTGTCGTGGAGGCGGTGCGCGATGGGGATGAAGAGGCGATCGAGCGCCTGAATCAGGCGATTGACCAGTTCATTCGGTAGGAACCGGAACGAGACAAGTGGTACATTCCGTAGTCAGGGAGGATGGTGTCTGTATGGAAGAAGCGAAACTGAAGGCGATCCTGGAAGACGCAGGTATCAACTATGTGAAGGGATTGGATCGTTTTATGGGGAATCAGGCTCTCTATGAGAAGTTCCTTGTAAAATTCCTGTATGACGGATCGCATGAGGAATTCAACATGGCGTTGTCAGCCGGCGATATGGCGATGGCGGAAAAGGCTGCCCATACACTGAAGGGGACGGCAGGCAATCTGAGCATGGAAATCCTGTATCAGGATGCCGATGCTGCGGTGAAGGCAATCCGTGCCAAAGCGGACACGCAGGAAATCATGGAGCTTGCCAAAAAAGTGGATGGCTCCTACGAACGGGTATGCGCGGCTGCAAGGAAAATCCAGGATAGATAAAAAAGGACTTTGTGGTTTTGTTTTCGTACGCCAAGTGCAATTGTGCGCTTGGCGTATTTATGTGCCCAAAAGTTCCTTCCTGCGGAGAGGGATGGTCGGTTATTTTATAATCGGTTAATGGTATTTTTTAATCAAAAGATATCTGTCCAAGCAGATATGCTATACTTTCCAAAGAGTGGAACATAGGTACGATATGATAAGGAGTCGTCCATGGTGAAGCCGTGTTATGTATACGGGGCACAGGCCATAGCCTATGGCATTGCCCGCGCCTTGGAAAGGCAGGGGCAGCCTGTGGCCGGTTTCGTGGTCACGGATATGGAGGGCAA
>CALGGN010000216.1 GCA_937915915.1 uncultured Selenomonas sp.
AATCCAGCCGCATGATTTGCGAGCCTATGAGCGTATTGGAATCGGTCAGATACTCAATTGCCCTGTCCAGCAACCCCTTCTCGTCCTCCGCCACATATCGGCTCCCGTCCCGCGAACGCCGCCCGCCTTGGTTGCCTAGCAGCATTTCACGACTCTCCGCTGTCAGGACATGGAAGTCCGACAGTTCCCTGTCACCGGGAATGTAGCCAAACAAGTGATCCATCGTGGTCTGGGGAACTCTCACACGGATGTGCTGGCTCGCATGGTCCGTATCGTGAATGACCAATTCATTGACATAGACATTCCGCGTCACCTGAGCGACATCATCCAGCAGCCCGTCCGCCAGCTTTGCGCCCTGCTCCTGCAAAGCAGGATACCGATTCCTGTACTGGCGAAGGTCAAACATACGGTCATCGTAGATGGTGACGGTGCCTTTCTCCGGATCCGCCGCCATATGGAGCATATGGGAATGCCCGTCCATGATATGCTCCAGCCCATCCCCGCCTTGGTCATAAATCGCCTTGACCAAGGATGCAACATCCGTCGCCTCGGAAACGTCAATCAACGTGGTTTTCAGGTCCGCTCCGGAGGAGCCGCTGGCAGGGCGCGTGAGGTCATCCTCCTCCCCCGCCGTGAACTGGAAGTTGAACCATTGATCCGCACAGGTGGCGCAGTAGGCGCGAAACCCCTTTCCCGCCAAGGAATCCGGGATGGTGAGGGACGGATTGCCCTCAAAAAGCTGCTTGAAGTCTATCGTGTAGGAGCTCATGTTGCCCTGCGTGATGCTGATGGTCTCGGAGTTGCCCGCTGTCTCCGCCCTGCTGGCTGTCACTTTCAGCTTTTTCCCGCTCTCATCGCTGGCATCGGAATACCCGCTGTAATTCTTCATCAAACTGATGAATGCATCCGCAACCGACACAGAGCCTCCCTCCGTGACGGACGAGCGCAGGGTGTTCAGATCCAAAGCGCCGCCGCTGGGAAAATGCCGGATAGCATCCATGGATGAAGGAACCTTTGTGTCGATAAATTCGATGGTGCCATAGGATGTGGTAATGCCCTTGCCCTTCAGGGCAGAGATGAATTCCTCCAGCGTGTCGGCATCCGTATCGTCATATTCCGACAGATCCATGGTATAGCTTGCCCTGTCTCCTTGATGGTAAGCGCCGCGATCCACGCCCGCTTCCGTTTGCGCGACCGTCCCGGCATAAGCCGTCACTCCCTCGAAGGTCACATCTGTCGTAGTCGGCGGAATCGGGTCTGCCGCCGGTTGAGAGGAAAATCCGTCCGTCACGTTGATGATGGCCGATGAACTGGCGTAAACGGAAGCAAGCTCCATCTTCCCATTCTGCATGGACAGCCTGACATAGCTGTCACTGGTGTTGGTTGGTTTATATGTGTCCCATGTATTGAGACGGTAATCCGACAAATTTGCCTCGATGCCAACCTCGTATACCCCCGTGGAGTCACGGCGGATACCATTTCCCTCCACAAAGCGCACATAAGCTGTCCCGCCCTGCCCTTGGATGGCAAAGCCGGAACCTGCGGGGACATTCCCAACGTCCAGCCGAAGCCGCGCCTTCTCGCCGGGTGTGCCTCCTTCGTAGTGGCCGGGCACATCTACTTCCTGCGTTTCGATATCCGTGAGAGGATCTCGTACAGTCTTGTAAGTCGGGGGTATCCATGTCCCGTTTGTGCTGTTGGTCCCGCGGGCGCTTTGATTGCCCAGCCCCGTCGCCGTTGCGCTGGAACGCCCGTACTGCCTGCTGGCTCCGCCGCCCACCGTATGCTGCACGGTCGCGCCATCCTGCGCCCAGCCGCCCGCAGACACGTTGGTCGTAGTCGCACCCGTATACCTTGTGGTCAAAGTGACGGCAGATCCGCTGGCGGATGCCGTGCCGATGTAGCCATTTGACTGCACCACGCTTGCCACCTTCGCCGCAATGTCCCCTGCCGTATTGCATCCGCTGATGTCTATTTCCGTCACATTGTCCGTTGTGGCGGCAGTTCCGTGCCGATAGTGATTTCCACTGGGATTGTTCGTCAGCACATAGTACTGCCGATAGGAATCCGATGCCGAATTTTTGTTCCCCGTGATATAGAAGCCGATGCCCTCCGCAGTGGCGGAGGTGTATCCGCTGAAATCCATCGTGAATTTCGATGGCGTTGCGGTCTGCGGGTCATCATAATATCCCGCCGTTCCGCCCGCCAAATTGACCCGTGTTGCCGTCCCAAGGAGAGGCTCTGCCGCTACCGGCGATGCGGAGTAAAAGGGCAGCGTCGCAAAGGGGCCGGACAGACCGTCCAGCGTATCGTACTGATCCTCAATCAGATTCAGCGAATTCGAGCCCTCCACCTCCTCCGGATGATCCAAGACCTTCCACGAGTGGACTTCCTCCGCCTTGGTGCCGCCAATCAGCAGAAGCCTGCCATTGTAGTTTGTTTCGTAGGCAATATCATTGATCTGTTGATATCCCTGCAAAATTTCTTTCTGTATTGTTTTCCGATCCACATCCGTGTTGGTGTCGTTGTCCGCATCTATGACCTTCGCCTTGATGGTCTTCATGATTTCAAGCTGCTGCTGGACACCGCCCTCCGCTACCCGCAACAAGGCTGCCCCGTTTTGCACGTTGCGCTCGTCCTGGTCAAGGGCGCGAACCCGTACCCGCATCCTTTCGGAAATCGAATAGCCGGAGGCATCGTCTCCCGCGCTATTGACCCGCTGCCCCGACGACAGCACAGCGAGCTGCTTGCCTACCTTGTTCAGGTTCCTGTTCAGCTCCCCCAGTGTCATAGCCACGGATGTGCTGTTCAGTATCGTCATCGCCATTTCCTTCAGCCACCTCGATCCCTCTTGCTAGCCTCCACTGAATAAGTCTCATTTCACTGCAACAACCCCAACACATTGCTGCTATTCTGATTTGCCTGTGCCAGCATGGACTGAGCCGCCTGCAGCAGTACGTTATTCTTCGTATAGTTCGTCATTTCCTTTGCCATGTCCGCATCGCGGATGGTGGACTCGGAGGACTGCACATTCTCGCTGGCAGTGGTGAGGTTCGCCATCGTGAACTCCAAGCGGCTCTCCACGGAGCCGATGTAGGTCTGCAGCTTCAGTGCCTTTTCCAACGCAGTGTCGAAAACAGTGATGGCGCCCGTCGCCTTGGTGCGGGTCACTACACTCACCTGCTTGCCGTCGGAGCCTCGCAGCCCAAGCGCCCCGCAGCGCATATCATTGAGGCCGACATTGATAACTTGGTTCGCCTTGGTGCCGACCTGGAACACCATCTTCGGCATCGGATCCGCTTCTGCGCTCTGCTTCGCCATGTAGCGCAGCAACATATAGCCTGCGGAATATGGGTCCTCACCGTTCCCGCCCCACTCGCCTGAAGATTTTGCATCGGATCGCAGCACCGTCTCCAGACGCGACGCATCGCCTACCAACTGAGTGATGTTGTACCTGCGCTCATCGTCGATGCCATGCACCAGCTCCGCCGTGCCCTCCGTCATGTAAAGGGGCATCTCGGAGAAATACTTGATATTCGCCGCCATGAGGGCGTGGGTCATCTCATGGGCAAGGGTCCGATCCAAGTA
>CALGGN010000217.1 GCA_937915915.1 uncultured Selenomonas sp.
CCTCACAGTCTTCGCCAGACTGGATAGAGTTCGCATCCAATATGCTGCCATTGTATCTGGCCCGCTTCGCACCGGCTCCTCGGCTGTCCCGCTGAATTTCCACGTTGGCCTTGCCCCCGGTTTCATCCTCGGCCAGAATATCAAGCCGGATGCTCCTGCCCTGCAGGTTCTTGATCGTTGCCTGTGTCGTAACACGATGCACCGTCAGCCTGACCGGCAGGATGAGGTCAAGCATCAGCTTCGTTGCATCCACATTGTCCTCGAAGCATTTCGTGAGGAAATCGTCATCCATTAGGCGGAAGTTCCTGATGCGTTCCAAGTCCTTCTGACGCTGCCTGTCTCGCTCGTCTATTTCTGACATACCCCGTCCAACCTCCTCTTGGCTCTATCATACCGAAAAATGCTGTATTTTTCAAGGTAAAATGAGGGACATCCACCAATGCTTTCCTTTGGTCAGGAAGAATCGGGCGACTGCAGTAGTAGCATTTGTCTGGAGCGCATGGTATCAAGGGTTTCCGTCACGCCGCGGCACGAAACGATAGCGGAGGCCGTGGATGTGATTGTCTACCTCAAACTAAAGGATTATCATAACAGGACTTGGCTGAGCGAATCCGCGATAGCGAGACTCGAAAAGATGAATGCGGCACCACAGGTTAGTACGCTTCTTAAAGTCCTAAAGCCATTAGGATATACGTTGGCGATTGTACCTGACAGATGAACTCTATATGGAACCGGAAAGCTGACAACATGCGTGGTCGGCTTTTTCTTTTCCCATCTAAACCGAAGTATAGATGAGCAAATCTTGCTGGCTCAATGTGGAGTGAAGCGGAACACGACAGCTTTAGGCCGATGCGCAAGACGTATCAATAAATATATATTGACACGTCAAAAAGAACTGTGGTAATATATATTTAATGACACAAAGGAGGTTGACGGCATGGATTGGGACTTCTCCCGACACGAGATACTCGGCAAGTTGGCAAGCAGCCGAAGGGAAAAGCTGTTTCGTTGGTTACAGGAACACGTTTCCGTTCATATGACAATACGGCGTGCAGGCGGAGAATTGCCAACCGCTAAAAGAAAAGACTGGGATTACATAATCCTATTGGCTTTTGATAGTGACAATAGAATCATGTATACGCTGGCAGATAAGCCTAAGACGGAAATAGGGGAAATATTCTTTGTAGGACAGATGCCTTTCTTTGACGTAGAGGAAACCGTGAAAGGGCATATCATCACAAAACGCAAGGAAAGCACTGGCCGACCTCCCAAGTATGGAGAGGTGGAAGCTGGAAAGGTTTACAGGATGCGGCAGAAAGGAAAGACCATACGGGCGATAGCGTCTGAAATGGGAATGAGTACAACAACGGTTCAGGTGATCCTGAAACGTATCAATAATTAATTTATGACACGTTCCCCACCTTTTTGGAACGAGAAAAGGGGCTGTGAAGAAAGAAAAAATCCCTGCCAGGAACCATGTCCCGGCAGGGCCGTCGTGCTTTCAAATCTCAATCTCCACCCCGCAGGAGAGGGTAAAGGTCATCGCACCCTTCCGATGCACCGTGACCTTCTCGACCAGATGCCCCCAGTAGTGAAGTGGAAAAAATGGGGGCTACGCTAAAGTGGAAATCTTGCTACAATAGGATAGACGAGATACAAAGCCCTGATCTGATAAATGTTCGAGGGAGGGATTCACAATGGAACACATACCGGGAGGCGAATGGACGGGCATTCGCTATAATTATCTGACGGCCGAGAAACCGGAGCTTTTGGCGGCTATGCGGGCAAACGAAGAGCTTGAGGCGCATTTGCAAGAGGTCGAGGACTTCTACGGCGAACGGCTCTGGGATTTGGTGGAGCGGCAGATGGAGCGGGAAGGTGTAGACGAGGAACTGAAGGCCAGAGATCCCCTCGGCTGGATAGGTCGGGTGGACAATATCCGAGCCAGCGTAAAGGAACAGCTCATTCAAGAGATTTGTCAGTAAATACCTCGCAAATACCGGGAAACTCTCATGGAAAAATCCCTCAAGACCATGATAGCCGTGGTGCTTGAGGGATTTTTGATCATGTGGCCATCTTTTATTTGTGTTGGGCAAAGATCCACTCCATGGCAGGTAACAGGTCATAGGCGTGTTGCCATGTGGAACGATGGCTGCCTCCGGTATAAAGGGTGTAATAGATGTGGCAGCCAGGTTCAATCATGGACAGAGCCTGTTTGTCCATATCTGTCTGTGACACAGTGGTATCAAGCGTTTGACGCAATACCTTTGCGCCGTTGTTTTCCAGCCCATCGAGAATTTTTGTCATGCTGGGGGAGGCTCCGGGATCTCCTTGGGCTGCAACTGCCCAAATATTTTGAGAACCCAAGGGCGAGGTGACATTTTCGTCCCACTTGCAGGCTACCAGATAAGAGGCGGCGAAGAAATCGGGATATTTTACATCCATGGCGATAGAGGTCATGCCGCCCATGGACTGCCCTGTATTGTAGATACGTTTTTTGTCAATGCTGTATTTAGTGGCTAGTTCCTCTATCAAATGCATGGTGCGGTCAAGCTCCGGGCCGTAGTCGTAATTATCATCCACAATAACCGTATCGTATTGAGGGGCAAGGACGAAGCAGGGGTGCTTCTCCTGCCATTCGGGAGTTGTCCAAGCCACTGCACCTTTTCCTTGATAAAGGGTGGCCTTAATCTCCGGGGAAACAGTTCCTGCATCGTGCATGAATAGTACCAGAGGATATTGTTTGGCAGGATCATAATCGCGAGGAATGTAGAGATTGTACATAAGTTGCGCATCATTTTGCTTTGAATCTGTAAATACTCCTTGTGTAAAATCCTCTACCAGCAGTTCTCTGGTGTGTGACGATTGCCATGTCTCCGCAGGAGGATAAAGTGTGCCGTCCGAGCCTTTCAGAGTACCCTGCTGCCTTACTTCTGCCGTCACTTTTTTTAGTGGCTGGGGATTGCCGTGACTGCCGAGTTCCGGGCCGTTCTTGCCGACTTTCTTTCTGGCGGCGCGGTCATTTTCGTCATGTACCGGCTCCATGCCCTGATCAGTCATGGGCAGAGGCTCAAGTTCCAGCACCACGAATTTCCCGGCATCCAGTTTTTGGTCTCCTTTGGCGGCATGGTCGGCAACATAAGCCTGAATTATATTTCTGCCAGGAACGCTGAAGTCGGCTGTATCTACAGAGGAAGCGGCTATAGGTTGGCCATAGTCCAAAATTACTGCCGATAGCGCTATGCCGTCTCCATACACTTCGGCGACAGCCTCAACAACAGGATGCGGCAACGCTGAGGCGTGGCAGATACTTCCAAAGGAAAATGCGCCTACGCAAATAGCAAATAAACTTTTATGCAAGATATTCATATACAAATAACCTCCCAGTAAACAGCCAGTTGCTATGTAAACGATTTTCCGAATCATGGCTGCCTCCCAAACTCTGCGCTATCGCCCTAACTGCCATATTCTGACAATTATCACGAGATGAATTCGACAAACAGCATCGCTATTCCTGCCATCGGGTAAAATTCGCCAACGGCTGTGTATCTATCCTTTCCGCGATCCCAACCTCCTCCCATAATGCACT
>CALGGN010000218.1 GCA_937915915.1 uncultured Selenomonas sp.
ATGACAGGAAAAGACTCGGCAAGGGCAAAAGGGAATTAATCAGTGTTTCCTTTATTTATTACAAGTCCCCTAGAAGGAAATTCCGCTTCTTTATCGAAGTAGGTAATTGAAATTATCTATCCGAAAGAAGGGAGCCAGACATCATGCTGCATACACTTGAAAATGATATCCTGTGCATCACCGCAGAGGATCACGGAGCGGAGCTCCGGTCCATCACGGGGAAATCCGATGGGACGGAATACCTTTGGAACGGGGACCCGGCATGGTGGAAATACACCGCACCGGTACTGTTCCCCATTGTCGGAAAACTCGTGGACAACAAGTACCGCGTGGACGGCAAGGAGTACGAGCTGCCCCAGCACGGCTTCGGACGCACATCCGACTATTGGTGCGTCCGCGAGGAAAAGGACGAAGTCGCCTTCATGCTGGACTGGGAAGATGAGACGCTGAACTTCTACCCCTTCAAATTCCAGCTCACCGTCGCCTACATCCTGCGCGAAAACCGCGTGGAGATTCTGTGGACCGTCCGCAATCAGGACACGAAGGACATGTATTTCTCCATCGGCGCCCATCCCGCGCTCCGCTGCCCCATCGCAGCGGACGAAGACTTCTCCGACTGCTATCTGAAATTCAATGTCAAGGAAAAGGCGGACCGCTATCTGCTCGACGCGAACGGCAACCTCACCCATACGACCGTCCCGATGCTTGACGGCAAGGAACTGCCGCTAAGCTACGACCTTTTCAAGGACGATGCGCTCATTTTCAACAAGCTGAACTCGGACGAAATCTCCATCTGCTCACGCAAGAGCAAGAAATCCATCACCATCCGCGCCAAGGGCTTCCCTTGGTGGGGATTCTGGACGCCCGCGAAAGGCGGCGCTCCCTTCCTCTGCATCGAGCCTTGGGCAGGGCATGCGGACTTCGCCGACTTCACAGGCGAACTCAAGGACAAGGACAGTATCTGCCGCGTGCGCGCAGGTTCATCCTTCTCTGCGGGCTATTCCATCATCATCCATGAAGCATGAGATTTCCTATTCATCCATCAGAAAATCCAGCAGATTGCTGATACGGATTCCGTCTTCCGTATCAGCATTTTCTTTGTCCAACGTCAGCACCCACTTCATATGCTGGTCGGGAATCGAGCGAAGCGGCTCCAGCGCTCTTTTTCGCGCTGCCTGATCCGACATGCTCTCCGCCACTTGGATGTAGAGCGTTTCCTCCCCCCAGCGTGCAATGAAGTCCACATCCTTTTCATAGACACGCCCTGCGGACACCTGCACGCCAAGCCGCAGCAGCTCAAAGTACACGACCTGCTCCAGCACGCTCTTTGTCATGCCCCTGACACCCAAGAGCAGCGCACGATGCCCCAAATCCGTGATATAGTGCTTGGCGAGCCTTTGAAACGGCTTTTTCCCCCGGATATCGTAGACAGGCACCTGAGAGAAAATCCCCGCCGCCACCAGCGCGCCCGCATAGCTTTCCACCGTCCGCATGGCAGGAAGCTTGAGCTTCGCGCCTTCACGCCTCGCAAGCTGCTTGCTCAGCGCATTCATGGATTGCACCTCCCCCATAGTGTCCGCCAGCAGGCGCACCAGCTCCCGAAGCAGCGCGTTGTCCGACATGCGGTTTTGCGCCAGTACATCCTGCATAAGGGCAGAGGAATAAGTTCCGTCCAAAACCTCCATGCTTTTCGTCTCATCGAAGGGATGCTCCGAAAGCGAGGGCATTCCGCCGAACTGCAGATACACGTCGAACCGCTGCATCAGCCCGATTTCCTCGGGAAAAGGGAAAAAGGACTGGAATTCCTTGAAGGAAAGGGGCAGCACGGGAATCTCGGCGAACCCCTGCGGAAAAAGCCCCGTATCCTGCGGCAGGATGCTTGCATGGGAGCCTGTCAGATAGATATCCACATCGAATTCCTCAGCGAATGCCGCCACGGCAAGTTCCCAGTCCTCCACGGCCTGCACCTCATCCATGAGAAGATAGGTGCGCTCCCGTGCAGGAATCCGCCGGGAAATGAGGTCATAGAGCGCCGTCTGGCTGCGGACGCCGCGCCAGCGCAAGTTTTCCAGATTCACGCGCAGGATATGCGCCACGAGGAATTTCTGGGCGTATACCCGAGGGAATGGTGTGCGCTTGTGAGGGAGATCTGTTTAAGCCAATGAAGACAGCTTTCAGGGAGGAAAAATAGAATATGGCAAGAAAAGATTCGGAAAACCAGAAAAAATCGATGGGCCTCATGTTTCGGGGCAAGGAGATCTTCAAGCCGCTGAACACGGGCCGGATCGACGACCGCGCCTCCTGCGTGCGGGAATGGGTCGCGAATATCTTCTTTTACACAAAAAACGGCACGACCGTCATGATCGACGCCGG
>CALGGN010000219.1 GCA_937915915.1 uncultured Selenomonas sp.
AGTTCAGACGTGTGCTCTTCCGATCTCCTGCCTCCAGTAAAATAAAGTCTATCCTTTTCAATTCGATGGGGAGCGGAAAAAATCCTCTTTTTGTCGAAAATTCCGTAGATATTGGATTCCGGGTATGCTATGATAGTTGAAAGAATTCAGCGCAGAAAGGATTGGATCATGGACAATGTAATCAAAATCAAGGGCGCACGGGCACATAATTTGAAGAATATCAACATCGAGATCCCACGGGATAAGCTGATCGTGGTGACAGGGCTTTCGGGATCGGGAAAGTCGTCACTGGCGTTTGATACGATCTATGCGGAAGGGCAGCGGCGCTATGTGGAGTCCCTTTCTTCCTATGCGAGGCAGTTCTTAGGGCAGATGGACAAGCCGGATGTGGACAATATCGAGGGGCTTTCGCCGGCCATTTCCATCGACCAGAAGACCACGAGCCACAATCCCCGCTCGACGGTGGGGACGGTCACGGAAATCTATGACTATCTGCGTCTGCTCTTTGCGCGGGCCGGGCGTCCGCACTGTCCGAAATGCGGAAAGCCCATCGCCCAGCAGAGCGTGGACCAGATGCTGGATCAGGTGTTGCAAATCCCGGAGGGCACGAAGCTCCTGATCATGGCGCAGGTCGTCCGCGGGAAAAAAGGAGAGCACAGGAAGGTGCTGGAGCATATCCGACATGAGGGCTATGTGCGCGTGCGGGTGGATGGGGAAATCCATGATGTCAATGATGAGATCCGGCTGGAAAAGACGAAGAAGCATACCATCGAGGTGGTCATTGACCGCCTCGTGGTGCGCGATGGGATCCGCCAGCGCCTTGCCGACTCGATGGAGACGGCGCTGAAGCTGGGGGAGGGCGTTGCCTATGTGCAGATCGTAGACGGTGAGCTCATGATGTTCAGCGAGAACTTTGCCTGCGTGGACTGCGGCATCAGCCTTCCCGAGATCGCGCCGCGTATGTTTTCCTTCAATAATCCCTATGGGGCCTGTCCGGAGTGTACGGGCCTCGGCAGCCATATGGAGTTCGATGAGGAGCTGGTACTGCCGGATCCGACACTTTCCGTGGGGGACGGCGCCATTGCCCCGATTTCGAGGAATGTGAATTCCTACGCCATGTGCGCGATGGACGCCGTTCTCCGGCAGCATGGCTATTCCTTGGATACCCCGTGGCAGGAGCTGGACAGGAAAACCCGGGACGTGCTGCTGCATGGTTCCGATGGGGAACGGTTCACCTTCCGCTACACGAATATGTTCGGGGAGAACAAGGAATATCATGTGCCCTTTGAGGGCGTGATGCCGCTTTTGTCCCGCCGCTATGAAGAAACGGATTCCGACGAGATGCGCGAGTCCTATGAGAACTATATGACGAACATTCCCTGCAAGTCCTGCCACGGGGCAAGGCTTAAGCCGGAGACGCTTTCCGTGACCGTCGGCGGCAAGAACATCCATGAGGTGACGGAACTGACCATCCGGGAGTGCGAGGATTTCTTCTCGCATCTGGAGCTGACGGAGCGCGAGGAGAAGATTGCGCGCCAGATTCTGCGGGAAATCCATGCAAGGCTCAAATTTTTGCTGAATGTGGGACTGGACTACCTGACGCTTTCACGGGCAGCGGGCACGCTTTCGGGCGGTGAGGCGCAGCGCATCCGCCTTGCCACGCAGATCGGCTCCGGGCTCATGGGGGTGCTCTATATTCTGGACGAGCCGAGCATCGGGCTGCATCAGCGGGACAACAACCGGCTTCTGGCAACGCTCAAGCATCTGAGGGACTTGGGGAATACGCTCATCGTGGTGGAGCATGACGAGGACACGATGTACGCGGCGGATCATATCATTGACATCGGGCCGGGCGCCGGCGCCCATGGCGGCCAAGTCGTGGCCGTGGGAACCGCGCAGGAGATCATGCAGGTGCCGGAGTCCGTCACGGGGCAGTATTTGAGCCGTGCGAAGTACATTCCCGTTCCGTCGAAGCGGCGCAAGGGCAACGGGAATTTCATCGAGATCCTGGGGGCAAGAGAAAACAATCTCAAGAATCTGAATGTGAAAATCCCCTTGGGAACCCTGACCTTGGTGACAGGGGTTTCCGGCTCGGGCAAGAGTACCCTGGTCAACGAGATCCTTTACAAAGGCATTGCGTCCCGCCTTTACCACGCGAAGGGGAAGCCGGGGGCGCATAAGAAAATCAAGGGCCTCGAACATATC
>CALGGN010000220.1 GCA_937915915.1 uncultured Selenomonas sp.
TGCTGCTCCCCGATCTTGCAGGTGTCGATACCGTGGAGCAGCAGGTCGAGATTGCGCGGAAAAAGGGAAATATCGGGCCGCGTGAGGAGGTCGAGCTCTGGCGATTCGAGGTCGTAAGACATACATGAATATGTGGGAGGCTTTGCTATCACAGGATAGATTACAGCCTCCCATTTTTTGATTGTGCTTGTATTTGTATTTGGAAACCGCAGAAATTAGTCCATCTGCCTATTGAATTTTTCATGCAGGCAAGGTATAATCAAGGCCGAGGGAACAGCAAACTCATTCATGGGAAGTTCCGAAAAATTATAAGGAAGTGTCTTTTCGTGAGGCTGGACAGCTTGAAGATTTTACTTGCTTGCTTGACGATGGTATTCTTCAGTTGAGACCGAGGGCGACAGAAGCCGGAGAAGTGAAGGGCAGGGCCTTTGATGGCTCTGCTCTTTTTTTGGAACTTTGGGATACCGAGAAGGAAAAACGAGCTTTGCGTCGAATATGTACATAGATTATCCTAGGAACTGGCTAAACCCATTTTATGAACAGTTCCCAAGCGAGAGGAGCTTGTCTATGGCATCGGAAGATATGGCAATCAAGGGTGCGAACATCAACATCAAGGTGTTTGGCATTGGTGGCGGCGGAAATAGTGTCTTACAGCGCATTGCGGAAAGCAATTTTTTGGATATTGAGCTGGTTGCGATCAATACGGAAGTGAAGCAGCTGGCCAGGATGGATACTTCGAAAATCAAATCGGTGCAGATCGGCGAGGCTCTGACCAAAGGGCGCGGTACGGGCGGCAATCAAGAGTTTGGCGCGAAGGCCGCAAAGATGGAAGAAGCGAAATTGAAGGCCAGGATGCAGGGCGCCGATATGATTTTCGTGACAGCGGGCATGGGCGGCGGCACGGGAACCGGCGCGGCTCCGGTCGTGGCGCGTCTGGCAAAGGAAATGGGAATCTTGACGGTCGGCGTCGTCACGGTGCCCTTCGCATTTGAAGGTGCGCGCAAAAAGCGGCTGGCAGAGGAGGGGATTGTGCGGCTGCAGGCCTACATGGATGCCTTGATCGTGGTGCAGAATGACAATCTCATGAAGCTGCCGGAAAATCGTACGATGTCTCTGGTGGAGGCTTTCCATGCGGCGGATGAGGTGCTGAAGCAGGCGATACGCTGCGTGGCGGAGCTGATACTGACGACGGGTGTCGTGAATGTGGACTTTGCGGATGTCACGACGATCTTCCGGCAGAGCGACAGCAGCGACGCGCTTCTGGGCATCGGGCGCAGCAAGGTCAGTGCCGTCGCGGCGGTGCAGCAGGCCATCGAGAGCCCGCTGATCGACAAATCGCTGAAAGGGGCCAGGGGCATTATCCTGAACATCACAGGGGATGACAGCCTGAGCCTGTATGATGTGAACGAGGCAACGAGCTATATCTACAAGCAGACCGATGATGATGTGAACATCATATTCGGCACGGTCATCGATCAGGCCATGGACGGTGTGATCCAGGCGACCATCATTGCGACGGATTTTGCGGACAGTCTGGCGTTGAAGGCTCCGACCGTGGAGGTGCCGCAAAACAAGGTGGCCGTGGCGGCGAATTCGGATTTGAGCCTGGAGGCGCCGAGTTTTATGCAGAAGAGCGGAGATGAGCCGAAATCCGGCAGCGGAGCCTTTGCGATTCCTGCTTTCCGGCTGACGCAGGAGGAACCTCCGAAGGATTGACGGGGAAATCATCGGATAGAGGAGGATTCTGTTGGCAGGTTCAGAGCGTTTTTCCCGCACAGAGATGCTCTTGGGACAAGAGGGCATGGAGCGGCTTGCGGCGAGCACCGTCGCGATCTTCGGGATCGGAGGCGTGGGCTCCTTTGTGGCAGAAGGGCTTGCACGCGCCGGCGTGGGGCATTTGGTGCTCATTGACAATGATGTGATCTGCCTGTCGAATATCAATCGGCAGATCCATGCGACCGCGGATACGGTGGGGAGACGCAAGACCGAGGCAATGCGGGAGCGCATTCTGGGAATCAATCCCGAGGCGGTCGTGGACAGGATCGATGATTTTTACCTGCCGGAGAACGGAGAGAAATTTTTTCGGCAGGATTATGACTATGTGGCGGATGCGATTGATACGATCACGGGCAAGATCCACTTAGTGCTCCAGTGCCATGAACGGGGCATTCCCATCATTTGCAGCATGGGAGCCGGCAATAAGCTGGAGCCGGCACGGTTCGAGGTAGCGGATATCTATGATACGAGTGTGGATCCGATTGCCCGTATCATGCGGAAAAAGCTGAGGGAATATCGAATCCCGCATCTGAAGGTAGTCTATTCCAAGGAAAAGCCGATAGCGGCCAGGACCGGAAATCCGGCGGAGGGGCGTGCTGCGCCGGGCAGTATTTCCTTTGTCCCACCGGTGGCCGGCCTGATCATGGCGGGCGAGATCGTGAGAGATTTGATATCATGTGGAGGGGATGAGGCGTGAGGGTTGCAGTCATGGGCTGCGGGCGTTGGGGCTCGTTCCATGCATGGTATGCGGATCATATCGGACATACGGTGGCACTGTGGGGGCGGGAAGGCTCCGAACGTATGCGGGAATTGATGGAGACACGGAAAAATGAATATCTGGAGCTTTCGGACAGTATCCATCTGTCGCAGGATTTGGAGCAGACGGTGGATTTTGCGGAACTCATGGTGATTTCCATCAGCGCACAACAGCTGAGATCGTTTCTGCCATCGCTGAAGGCTGCGCTGTCAGGCAGAAGGAAAAAAGTCCTGCTCTGCATGAAGGGGCTGGAGCTCGGAACGGGCAAGCGTCTGTCGGCAGTGTTCCGTGAGGTCATGGGCAGCGAGGCGCCCGTGGCGGTCTGGGTCGGGCCCGGGCATGTACAGGATTTCCTGCGGGGGATCCCGAACTGCATGGTGATTTCATCAGAGGATATGGAGCTTACGCGGGAACTGGTGGAGGCATTTTCAGGTTCCCTGATCCGCTTTTACTATGGGAAGGATCTTCTGGGGACGGAAATCGGCGCAGCTGCGAAGAATGTCATCGGGCTTGCCGCAGGCATGCTGGACGGGCTGCACTATGGAAGCCTCAAGGGTGCACTCATGGCACGCGGCACCAGCGAGCTTTCGCGGCTGATCGCGGCGATGGGCGGCGATGCGATGACGGTATATGGGCTGTCCCATTTAGGGGATTATGAGGCGACGCTTTTTTCGCCCCACAGCAACAACCGCAAATTCGGTGAGGATTTGATCGCGGGAAAGCCCTTTGCGAAGCTGGCGGAAGGCGTATACACGGCAGAGGCTTTGATGGCACTTTCGGAGCAGTATCAAGTAGAGCTTCCGATTTGCCGGACGGTTTATGAAATCGTCTGCCATCATAAGGAGCCCAGGGAACAGCTGACACAGCTGTTTTTACGGGCTACCAAGGCAGAGTAGGAACTGGCAGGAACATGTTGGACAATGGGGGTGAGCGTTTGCTGAATGTTGGAGACAAGGTGTTTTATCCGATGCATGGTGCCGGAGTGATTTCGGGCATTGAGGAGAATGAAGTCAATGGCGTGACGAAGTCTTATTATGTGCTGCATATGCCGATGGGCAGCCTGAAAGTGATGCTTCCGGTGGATCATATGGACAAGATCGGGCTGCGGGATATCATCCCAAAAGAAAAAGTGGAAGAAATCCGTCAGGTGCTGGCAGATTGTCCTGACCGCATGCAGGGCAGCTGGAACAAGCGGTTCCACGCGAATCTGAATCGCATGAAGTCCGGCGATATCCTGGATGTGGCGGCGGTGGCAAGGAATCTTACCCTGCAGGACCGCAAGCGCAGGATCTCCAGCGGAGAGCGCCGTCTGATGGATTTGTCCCGCCAGATTCTGGTCAGCGAGCTCACCTTTGCGTGCGAAAGCACTCCGGAAGAGATGATGGCATGGGTGGATGAGATATTGAGCAAGCATAGTGTCACGTGATTTTCGTATGATGGGGCCTCTCCCTTTGGTCAGCCTGAGACGGATCAAAGGGAGAGGCTTAGGAAGGTTCCTTGTGAAAGGAGGTGAGAAGAATGATGATGGATCGAGTGTTGCGTTTTTTGATTACCCTGTTTTTCGCATTCGCGGGAGGTGCCCTTCTGGATCTTGCGACGCCATTGCTGGCTGCTGTGATCACGGCAGAAATGATGAATGTAGATATGGGGATTTTCAAGATTACCCTGATGAACTTGATTTGCATTCTGGCGGGGGCTGTCGCAGGAGGCTTGGCCGGGTGGGTTTCTTCCGGCTTTTTCATTGGCAGGCTCAAGAAGTTTTCCGTGTTTGTGGAAAAACAGCTCAGCAAGATGCCGATTCACGATGTGATTGCGGGCGCCGTGGGACTGGCGATTGGACTTATAATTGCGAATCTTTTAAGTTACTCTTTTGCAAAGATCCCTGTGGTAGGAGATTATATCCCTGTTATTTTCAGTATTGTGCTTGGTTATTTGGGAATCCATATTACCATCAAGAAGCGCACGGAGCTTATCGGTATTTTTGATTTTATTCCGCGTGTGATGAAGGATGTGGTGCGCAGCCGTGACAAGGGGCAAGGCGCTGTCCCGGCATCTGCGGGGCAGCAGCCGATGCCCGCTGCCCCCGCCGAAAAAACGGATCGGCAGTACAAGCTGCTGGACACAAGCGTCATTATCGACGGGCGCATTGCGGATATCTGTGATACGGGATTCCTGGAAGGAACGCTTTTGATACCGGTCTTCGTGCTGGAGGAACTTCAGCATATCGCGGACTCGGCGGATGCGTTGAAGCGTGTGCGCGGGCGCCGCGGGCTGGATATCCTGCAGCGCATCCGGAACAGTGAGCGCATGAAGGTCGAGATCACGAACGAGAATTTCGATGATATTGCGGAGGTGGACTCCAAGCTCGTGCGCCTTGGCCAGAAGGTGCATGGGAAGATCATCACGAATGATTTCAATCTCAACAAGGTCGCGCAGCTTCGCGGCGTGGAGGTGCTCAATATCAATGCGCTTTCCAATGCAGTGAAGCCGGTGGTGATTCCGGGCGAGACGATGAAGGTCATGGTGGTGAAGGATGGCAAGGAACCCGGGCAAGGTGTTGCCTATCTGGATGACGGCACGATGATCGTGGTGGAGAATGGCAGACGCCATTTGAACCATGAGATTTCCGTAGAGGTCACGTCTGCCCTGCAGACGGCTGCGGGCCGCATGATTTTTGCAAAGCCTAGTGCAGCAAAGCAGTAAGGATGATCCGAGATGGTAAGTGTTGTATTTCCCGCTGCAGGGAAGGGAAGGCGCATGGGCGCGAGGAAGAACAAGGTCCTGCTGGAGATCGGAAAGGTGCCGATGCTGGTGCATACCATGCGGCGCTTTTCCAAGTCCCCGCAGGTGGACTTCCTCGTTGTCGTGGTTGGTGCGGATGAGGTCGCTGATATTTCCGCCATGCTGAAACTGGTTTCCGGTTTGAAGCCCTATCGTGTGGTGGCAGGCGGTTCCGAGCGCCAGTATTCCATTGCCAACGGACTGAAGGTTGTGCCGGAGGCCTCGGATGTGATTCTGGTGCATGACGCGGCGCGTCCCTTTGTCAGCCTGAAGACGATTGAGGGTGTGATTGAGACAGCGCGGAGGGACGGCGGCGCGATTGCCGCGGTTCCCGCAAAGAATACCATCAAGTTCGTGGATGCGGAAGGGACGGTTGTCAGGACCCCCGCGCGTTCTGAGCTTTGGGAGGTGCAGACACCTCAGGGGTTCAGGCGGGAGATTCTGCTGCGTGCCTATGAACAGGCAGAGCGGGATGGATTTCTGGGGACAGACGATTCCGGTTTGGTGGAGCGCCTTGGCGTTCCGGTGAAGGTCGTGGAGAGCGACGGGAGGAATATCAAGGTGACGACGCCGGAGGATATGATCGTGGCGGAGGCCTTTCTCAAAGAGGAATTGAAAGGGAAATTTCGAAAGAAATTAAGGAGTTTGTCATGACACGGTTTGGGATGGGATACGATGTGCATCGGCTGGTCGAGGGGAGGAAGCTGATTCTCGGCGGGGTGGAAGTGCCCCATACGCTGGGACTTCTGGGGCATTCGGATGCGGACGTGCTCTTGCATGCGATTGCGGATGCGCTTTTGGGAGCGGCGGCGCTGGGGGATATCGGGAAGCATTTCCCCGATACGGATCCGCGCTTTGCAGGTGCGGACAGTGCCAAGCTGCTGGCGCATGTGGTGAAGCTGCTGAGCGAGAAAGGCTATTCCGTAGGCAACGTGGATGCGACCATCGTGGCGCAGAAGCCGAAGCTGGCACCCTATATCGAGGCAATGCGAAATCGCATCGCGGAGGTGTTGGAGGTGGAGCTGGATCAGGTCAGTGTGAAAGCGACCACAGAGGAGAGATTGGGATTCACCGGCGCGGAGCAGGGGATTTCTGCCTATGCGGTTGCCGGCATTGAGAAGATTTGAGAAATAGGACTTCCGAGCCGCTTTGGAAGTCCTTTTCGATAACGTGCGCGGGGGGAGACGATATGAGATTTTTTTCGCGGATCCGCAAGGACATCCGCGTCATATTCGAACGCGATCCTGCAGCACGGAATGTGCTGGAGGTGCTGTTCTGCTATTCGGGTCTCCATGCCATCTGGCTGCATCGCCTTTCCCATGCGCTTTACCTGCGAGGATGGGTTCTGGTGCCGCGTTTGATTTCCAACTTGGGGCGCTTTTTGACGGGGATTGAGATTCATCCCGGAGCGACCATCGGGGATGGGCTGTTCATCGACCATGGGACGGGGATCGTCATCGGCGAGACGGCGGAGATCGGAAAGAATGTGACGCTGTACCAGGGGGTGACCTTGGGCGGCACAGGAAAGGAAAAAGGAAAGCGCCATCCGACCATCGGAAATAATGTGGTGGTTGCCACCGGCGCAAAGGTGCTGGGTTCCTTCAAGGTGGGCGATCATGCGAAAATCGGCGCCGGCTCCGTCGTGCTGTGCGAGGTTCCGCCCTATGCGACGGTGGTGGGCATCCCGGGCCGCATCGTGGTCCTGCATGGCCAAAGGGTGCACAATGAGGAGGATATCCGCGCAGCAAGGCTGCAGGCATTTGCAGAGCAAGGGTTCGATGTGGAGAACCCCATGATCTTAAAGGAACTCAGCGAGGAAATCGACGTGGATCTGGATCATAATCTGCTGCCGGATCCCGAAAGCGAGATTATCCAGACACTGTCCCGGCAGATCTATGGACTGGAGCAGAAGCTATACGAGATGGAAAAGAAGCTTGCGGCGCAGGAAAAAGCTTCCGGTGCCGCTCATGCCACTAAGAAATCAACGAAAAAGCCGCGAAAACCGGACAGACAGCGTCGGACAGGAAACGGTAAGCAGGTCAGGTCCAGCAAGCGAAAAATGGAGGATGAAGGGGAACATGCTGAAAGTATATAATACGATGACACGCACAAAAGAAGAATTCCGTCCCTTGGAGGCAGGAAAAGTCAGTATTTACTGCTGCGGCGTGACGCCGTACAATCATCCGCACATTGGCAATGCGCGTCCGTTTGTGACCTGGGATGTGATCCGGCGCTATTTCGCGAAGCGCGGCTATGAGGTGCGCTATATCCAGAATTTTACGGACGTGGACGATAAGATCATCAACGCGGCGAATGCGGAAGGCTGTTCCTGGAGCGATATTTCGGGACGCTATATCGAGTCCTATTTCCGGTCGATGGATGCGCTGAACATACGGCGCGCGGATCTTTATCCCCGGGTGTCGGAGACGATGGAGGATATCATCCGCATGGTGGAGACGCTCGTGGAAAAGGGCTATGCCTATGTGCTTGAAAATGGCGATGTGTTCTACCGTGTGGAGAAGTTCGAGGCATATGGGAAGCTCAGCGGGCGCAAGCTGGAGGATATGCAGGCAGGGGCGCGTATCGATGTGGACCAGCGCAAGCATCATCCGATGGATTTTGCGCTCTGGAAAGCCGCGAAGCCCGGTGAGCCGTCTTGGGACAGCCCTTGGGGGAAAGGGCGGCCGGGCTGGCATATCGAGTGCTCTGCCATGTCCTTGAAGTATCTGGGGGAGAAATTCGATTTCCATGGGGGCGGAAGCGATCTGATCTTCCCGCATCATGAGAACGAGATTGCCCAGTCCCAGGCATGCATCGGGGATGCTCACGCTTTCGCCCGGTATTGGCTCCACAATGGCTTCATTACCATCAAGAGCGAAAAGATGAGCAAGTCGAGGAATAATTTCTTTACGGTGAAGGATATCCTGCAGGAATTCCCCGGTGAGGTCATCCGTTTCTTTATCCTGCAGACGCATTACCGCAGCCCGCTGGATTTCAGCGACGAGCGCTTGCAGGAGGCGCAGACGAGCCTTGCGCGGCTGCAGAATACCAAGGCATGTCTGGAGGAGCTTTCTGCCAAGGAAGGCACCGCGGAGACTGCTGCGGAGCTTTGCGGGAAGGCGGAGGCCCTGCTGGCGGAATTTTACGAAGCCATGGAGGATGATTTCAATACGGCGCTTGCCATCAGCCAGATGTTTGCGCTGTCGAAGGAAATCAATATCTATTATCAGGACGTGGTTGCGGGCAAGACGGAGCCGGATGCGAAGCATCTGGAGCATGTAAAGGATATTTACATGGAAATGGCAGAGGTCATCGGCATATTGGAGGCGCAGGACACGGCAAAAGAGGACGGGCTTGCGGACAAGCTGATGGACATTATCATCGGAATCCGTCAGGATGCGCGCAAGGAGAAGAATTGGGCCGTGGCGGACAGGATTCGTGACGAGCTGAAGACGGCAGGAATTGTGCTGGAGGATACACCTCAGGGAGTGCGGTGGAAAAAAGCATGAAATTTGATCATTTCAAGATGCTGGTGGACATGATGTTCGTTCCGGACGGGGCGGGCGGCGTGCAGCAGCGATACAGCGCGGTGGATGTGAAACAGCTTCACCCGCTGGTGCTCGCGTATATCGGGGATGCGTACTTTCATCTGTTTGTGCGGGGACGGTTGCTTTCCTATGAGCAGGCCAAGGTGCAGGCATTGCATGAATTCAGTGCCCAGATCGTGTCGGCTGTCTGGCAGGCAAGGGCATGGCACGGCATTGAGGAGATGCTGACCGAGGAAGAAAAGGCCATCTTCCGGCGCGGACGGAATGCGAAAAGCCATGCGCCGCGCAGCGCGTCCGTGGCGGAGTACCATATCAGCACCGGTTTTGAGGCGCTTCTGGGAAGCCTTTATCTGGAAGAAAAGCATGAGCGGCTCTACGAGATCGCGGAGGCTTCCTTCCAAGTGATTTCCAAGCAGATGATGGAAGAGATCAGAAAGAGAAACGGGGATAAGAAGCTATGATCAAGGTAAAGCTGCTGGACTATACGCCGGAGCCGGAGCGCGTGGTGGCCATGGCGGCAAGGCTCTGTTATTCCGCTTGCGGCGCGGAGGAGCTTTCGGAACGCATGAGCGATGAAAAAGTGCGGGAAATGGTGGAGAAGATGGTGAAGCTTGGGCATGCTTCCACCATTGAGCATGCGTCCTTTACCTTTGGCATTGAAGGAGTTTCCCGGGTGCTCACCCATCAGCTGGTCCGGCACCGCATTGCTTCCTATGACCAGCAGTCCCAGCGCTATGTGGCGGCGCATCATTTTGAATACATCACGCCGCCCACGATTGCAGAGAAGCCGGAGGCCAAGGCGAAGTTCGACGCGCTGCTTGCCAAGATTCGTGAAAGCTACGATGAGCTGGTGGAGATGGGGGTGCCGAAGGAGGATGCCCGCTATGTGCTGGCAAACGCGACGGAAACGAAAATCCTCGTGACGATGAATGCGCGATCGCTTTTGCACTTCTTCAACCTGCGCTGCTGTTACCGGGCGCAATGGGAAATCCGCGAGATGGCGTACAAGATGCTCGAAGAGGTGCAGAAGGTCGCTCCCGTTCTCTTCAAGAACGCAGGGGCCTCCTGTGTCAATACGGGCAGATGTCCCGAAGGCGAAATGACCTGCGGGCATTTTTCGGAGATGATCAAGAAACGGGTGTGATCCTATGGAAAACAGGTCAGCGTTCCTGATCCAGGGCGCGATGGATGTCGAATGCCGGCATATCGTGGAATTGATGCAGGACGTCCGGGAGATGGAAATCGGGAAGTGGTATTTCGCGGAAGGTTCCTATGAGGGAATTCCGCTGGTGGTCAGCGAGACACAGTGGGGCATGGCAAACGCGGCAGCCACAACGGCATTGGCGATGGAGCGCTTTCATCCGTGCGCGGTCATCAGCCAGGGAACGGCAGGAGGACATGATCCAAGGCTCCATACTTACGATCTGGTCATCGGGCGGCAGACAGTCAATGTCTCGGCTTGGAAGACCCGGTACAGGGCGCGCGGCGAGGGCGTAGACGAAAGCACGATGGAGAAGCTGGGTGTCTTTGCCTACGACAAGGAAAAACGGGCCTTTACGCAGGAGGTGTACCATGACTGCGATGCGCTGCTTTTCGAGGCGGCCATGAGCCTGCGGGATACCTATTCCTTTGGAAAGGCTGTGGAAGGCATCATGGGAACCAGCGACAGTTGGAACTGCCAGATCGACCGGATCCTGTTCCTGCATGAATTCTACGGCACGGCCGTGGAAGAGATGGAGGGAGATGCCGTCGCGCAGATCTGCCAGACCTACGATGTGCCCTTTCTCTCCATCCGCGTGATTTCCAACACGGTATTCGAGGGAGATCGGGATTGGGACAGAAAAGCCGGCATTGCATGCCAGGATTATGTATTGCGCACGATTCAGAACTATGTTCAAAGGATGGAGCAGACGAAAGGATGAGCGGAATGGAGAAAGATTTCTTGGAAGCCTGCAGGGCATGCGGAAAAGCGCGTACGGATTTTCAGGCAACGCCGGAGGAGAAGGAAAGGCTGTATCAGAACTGTGTCGTGCTGGGGCAGGAGCTTGGCAAATCCAGTTATGAAATCGAGCGCGCGATTGAGAAGGCCGTGGATGAAAGTTACGGGAATTGATGCATGATAGGAGGATATGAGCGTGGATCTGAGTCTGGCTGAGCTTTTGAAGGTAATCCTGCTCGGTGTGGTCGAGGGCCTTACGGAATGGCTTCCGGTCAGCAGCACAGGGCATATGATCCTGGTGGATGAATTCATCCGGCTGGATGTGAGCAAGGGATTTATGGATATGTTCCTGGTGGTGATCCAGTTGGGTGCCATTTTGGCGGTGGTGGCGCTGAACTTTGAAAAACTGAATCCTTTTTCTTCGTGGAAGACGAAGCGCGAGAAAAAGGACACGGTACAGCTTTGGATGAAGGTGATTCTTGCCTGCATCCCTGCGGCTGTGATCGGCTTGATGTTCAACGACTATATGGAGGAGCATTTCATGACGGCTCCTGTGGTGGCATCGACCTTGATCTTTTACGGCGCGATGTTCATCTGGGTGGAGAACTACAACAAGAACCGCCGCCCGTCCGTTACGGATCTGGCGAAATTGGATTACCGCACGGCATTCATCATTGGCATGTTCCAGGTGCTTTCCCTGGTTCCGGGTACTTCGCGTTCCGGCGCCACGATCCTGGGCGGCATCCTGTTCGGCGCTTCGCGGTATGTGGCGGCGGAGTTCACGTTCTTTTTGGCGATTCCCGTCATGTTCGGGGCCAGTCTTCTGAAAATGGTGAAATTTGGCCTGCATTATACCGGGACGGAGCTTTTGATCTTGGCGGTGGGAATGGTGACGGCATTCATCGTCTCGATCCTTTCCATCAAATTCCTGCTGCAGTATATCAAGAAGAATGATTTCAAGCCCTTTGGCTGGTACCGCATTGCCCTTGGCATCATCGTGCTGGGGTACTTGTTCTTGATCGGGGATCCCACGCTGCAATAAGGAACTGTAATGTAAAGGCTATTTATGAACAGTTCCTGAGATGGGCCACAGGCAGTCGGGCTTTTAGCGGTGGGTGTTTAGTTTGAAAACGGTATAAAAATCTTTACCATCGTTCCGCCGCCATCGCGCGGATAAATCTTTAAATTCCCTTCGCAGAACATTTCCAATCGTTTTTGAATATTTTTCAACGCAAAATTTTCTCTTCCGTCGTCAAGTTCAAATCCTGCTCCGTTGTCCTCAACGATAATTTCATTGCCCGATTCTGTTTCGCGCGTCAAAATTAAAATGTTTAAGGGATCAGAATCAAGGTCAAGTCCATGCTTAATGCAATTTTCCACAATCGGTTGCAATGTCAGCGGCGGAATCTTAAAATTCACATACGGCGTGTCGTATTCAATAAATAAATTTTCTTCAAACTGCGCCTGCTCTATGGCAAGATACGCTTTTGTATGCTCCAATTCTTCCGAAAATAAAATCGTCCCTTCGTGAGTAATCGCCATAAAATTTTTTCGCAGGTAATTTGTAAAATCGAGCATAACTTTCTGCGCTTGTTTTGGATTTTGCGAACAAAGATAATAAATGCTCGTCATCGTATTGTAGATAAAGTGCGGGCGCATTTGCAAGACCAAAATGTTCGCTTGCTGACCCAAAATTTCACGCTGTTGTCGTAAAAAATTTTCGATATGATCAATCAAAATTATGACAAACATTCCAAGCGCCGAAAGAATTATTCCAATCGCAACCACTAACGGTTTGAAAATTATCGTATGAAAAAGAATCGCAAATGTCATCGACAAAGTATTGACCATAAACGCTACGTAATATTTTTTCGACAAAATTTTTCTGCGTTTTATAACCGCGATTAAATTTATAGACGCCATTATCACTAACTGGCCTATTAAGATTGTATGAAGTTCGTTTCGATAAAAAATATTTTCATCCGTTATATAATAACTCAACTTTCCCACTCAAAAAACGACCCTAAAGCCCTGAAAAATCTACAAGAATCGGACAAGAAAAAGG
>CALGGN010000221.1 GCA_937915915.1 uncultured Selenomonas sp.
TTTCGTTGGCAATCTCATCACCTCGGCAATAAAAAACCTCCGCAGGGATTGCTCCCTTTGGAGGCGTTCGCTCATACTTTTCTACACTACACTTTATCAGGTCAAGTGGGTGACACGCAACGTGACCAACAACGACATTCGGTAGCATTTGTATGACATCGAGTGTCAATTTTCGAGATTTTCCAAGATTTTTTTGTGAAGCCGCAGAACATTTCGGATGCTATAGCCCATTTCCTCGGCAATCTCCGCCCATGTTTTGCCTAAAACATAACGGTTACGCAGAAGGCATTGCCATTGGGGATTGTTGATTTTGCCGATGAAATCGCTGATTTCCATCTTCACAGCAACCAAACGGTCAATCTCGGCATCCAGTTCTTTTTCCTTCTCCACGATGCGTTCCACCCACTTGGCATAGGACGCTTCCTCCGGCGCGCTATGGCTGACACATTCGTCAAAACGGCTGCCGTTGATGCTCTCGGCAAGGTTGCGGCATTGGTTAAGTTCCTCCAGCTTGGAGTTAATCAGCTGGTCAAGTTTCAATGCTCTGCTCAAAAATTCTTTTGCCGCCATATCACTCATCCTCCATTCTTGATGCGCTCAAAGAGCCAATGCCCATCAATCGTTGTCAGCCGGGAGAACCACTCGGAGTGAAAGAACTTCTCCGTTTCCTGCGCTATCCGCTCGTTGCTGCGAATGGAATCCAAGAGCCGTTCTTCCTTGCTCTTTTTCTCCCGCTCCGGTGGGAGTTTCTTTTCCTTGCGTTCCTTGCGCCGCTTTTCCTTCTCGGCAAGCCGAGCGGCAACATCAGCCTCAAACTCATCGGTGCGAGGGTGCTTCTTGAGGAATTTGACGGCTTTTCGGTAGTCATTTGCCGCCTGTGTTATGATGGCGTTGGCTAACGCTTCATAGGGATTCATTTCCTCACCTCCGCTTTGACTGCCTCGATGAGAGCCGCCTGTGTCTTGTCCTTCTGCTTCAAGGCGGCGAGGATTCGGCGGTCGATTGTGCCTTGGGTGACGATGTGCTGCACCACCACGGTTTTTGCCGTCTGCCCCTGCCGATAGAGCCGCGCCACCGTCTGCTGGTAGAGTTCCAGACTCCAAGTGATGCCGAACCACACCAAGGTCGAGCCGCCGCTTTGAAGGTTCAGCCCATGTCCCGCCGAGGCAGGGTGAATGAGAGCCACGGGTATTTCGCCCTTGTTCCAGCGGCTGATGGTATCGTCGGAATCCAGTCTGACGGCAGGAAACCGCTTTTCGATTCGCTCCGCATCATGCTTGAACCAGTAGGCCACAAGGAGCGGCTTGCCGTTCATGCTCTCGATGATGTCCTCCAAGGCATCCAGCTTGCGGTCGTGTATGCGGAGGACACCGCCGCCGTCGGTGTAGACTGCGCCGTTGGCCATCTGGCAGAGTTTCCCGGAGAGGACTCCGGCGTTGGCTGCCGTGACTTCCTCGCCTTGTATAGTCATTTGTTCGCACATCTCGTCGTAAATCTCCCGCTCCGCCTTGTCCATCTGCACCGTGTACTCGCTCTCGATGAGTTTCGGCATGGGGAGATGGTCGGCGGCTTTCATGGAGATGGTGATGTCGGAGATTTTCTCGTAAATCTGCTCCTCGGCTCCCGGTTGGGGGATGTAGGAGAACACCACTTGCCCGTTCCGTTTGTCGGGCATGAAATATGCCTCCCGATACCTTGTGATGTATCTCCCCAACCGCTTGCCCATATCCAGCACTTTGAACTCGGCGAATAGATCCATCAGCCCGTTGCCGGAGGGAGTTCCTGTAAGACCGATGGCTCTTTTGGCGAGGGGACGAACCTTCATGAGGGACTTGAACCTCTTGCTGTTCCAGTTCTTGAAGGAGGACAGCTCGTCAATGACGATGGTGTCATAGGTGAAATCCGTTTTCTCCACCAGCCATGCCACATTCTCGCGGTTGATGATGTAAAGGTTGGCTGGGGTGGCAAGAGCCGCCAACCGCTCCTTCTCCGTACCCACGGCAACGGAATAGCGGATGTCCTTCAAATGTTCCCATTTGGCGATTTCCTGCGGCCATGTGTATCTTGCCACCCGAAGGGGCGCGATGACCAGCGCGCGGGAAATCTCGAAACTGTCAAAGAGTAGGTCGTTGAGTGCCGTGAGGGTTATTGCCGTTTTCCCGAGGCCCATGTCGAGCAGGACTGCAGCAGTTTCGTGGTTCTCGATGAAGTCAATGGCGTACTGCTGATAATCATGGGGTATGAACTTCATTTGACACCACCTTCGTTATAGAGCGGCCAGTCAATGCCGTTCACCTTGGCGATGCTGTCCCACATGACGCACTCCCGCGCTTCCTTGAGTTTCACCAGCACATAGCGGGGGTAAACCTTCATCACCGTGCCGGTGGCGGGGATTGCGGAATTGACACTTCGACACTGTTGCGTCGTGTTGTTGCAAGCACCGTAGCTGTTAAAGAAAATTTTGTCTCCGGGCTTAATGCCGCTCATCATCTTGTAAACTTTTTTGATTTCCATTTTGCACCTCATCAATCACGGAGCCAATCTGCTCCACGCCGTCAATCACATACACCTTGAAGCCAAGCCGCCGGAGAAGTCTATGCCTCGCCAGTTGCAAAGGACGAGGCTTTTTGCCCGGTGCTTTCATTTCCGCGAATCCCATCTTTCCTCCGGGCAACAGAAGCAGTCGGTCTGGCATTCCATCGAATCCCGGCGAGGTAAACTTTGGGGCGATGCCGCCCTTGGCTTTGACTGCCGTCACTAATTTCTTCTCAATCGCGCTTTCTCGCATTTCACGTATTCCTCCCAACATTCCTCGAAAGTGGCAAGGCAATCGTCGCAAGCTTGCTGGTATTCCAGATAGTCACGCAAAATCTTGTGCCAACCGTCAAATTTTCCGACGCCGTTCTTGGGGAAGATTCGCTTGTCATCATGCATATCACAGGCGAGGTCGCGCTTTGCTCCCGTACCGTTCCGATAGTTCCTCATCATGAAATTGTAAAAAGTCATCTTGAATCGCTCCAATCCCCGTCATTATTGGCGTTGCAGGGTTTTGGTGGAGGTCGGTGGAGGTCACTGCATAAACCTCCCTATAGGTGTTTTTTTGCCCTAAAAAACAGCCCTAAAGGGGGTTTGTATAGAGACCTCCATCGACCTCCACCCATTTCCCATAAACCCTTGTCACACAAGGCTTCAGACGAAATCGGCATTATCCTCGACAAGACGCAGTCCCAAGATGAAGTTCCCGTCCTTCCGCTTTTTTCTTGAGAAATCCCGTTGCTCCAATGCGTTATAGAACTCGGTGGTGCTACGAGTGAAATCTCCCGTTCTGGCGCAATAGGCACGATATGCGCTGTAAAAATCGCCGGACTTCTCGTGGAAATCCTCGCCAACCTCGCAGCACTCGTCCAAAAAATGGGTGAGCCAGTCGTTGTCGCTCCGATATTTGTTGATGGCATCCTCGACGCACTTGGGGCGTTGGAGCGTGTAGTTCTCGGCGATAGCTTTCCTCGCGCCATCGATAATCCACTTCAGGACATACTGCCCTGCGTGTTTCTGGAGATATGCGGCATAGTTTTTGATGTCGTTCTTGCCCGTGATGGTTGCATTGAAAGGAATGACGATGAGCCGACGCCAAATGCCCCTGTCCATTGCGCCCACCCTCGGCAGATGGTTGGTATAAAGCACCAGCGTATGGCTCGGAACGAAATCAAACGGGGACTTGTATTTTTTCTCGCCCTTGATTTTGTCGGTGGAACAAAGCTGCTTGACAATGGATGTGGATAGCCGCATTCCTTCTTCAAGCTCGGCGGCAATCAGGAGCCGCTGCCCTTTTACTTCGGCGATTTCCGGCTTGACATTACGGCGGCAACCCACGGTCAAAGCATCGGCGGAGATGCCTCCTGCGTAACTGCCCAAAGCCCATGCGATAGTGTTCCAGAAAGTGGACTTCCCGTTGGCTCCCTCGCCGTAGGAGATGATGATGGCCTCCATGTACACCTTGCCGATTGCGCCAAGGCCACAGATTTTCTGGACATACTCGATAAGCTCCGTATCCCCAAGGAAGATGGTGTTCAGAAAATCCTCCCACAGCTTTTTGCCTTCATCGCTCGGAGCCGTGTTGCAGATTTTGGTGATAAGGTCGCCAGAGTCGAAGTCCCGGCGTGTCGCCGTGTTCAAATCGTATGTTGCGTCTTGGCAATTCAGCAGGAATTCGTCATGGTCAAGGTCGGTCGGTTGCGCCAAGAGAAACGGTTTGGCGGCTTGCAGAGCCGACACGATATATTTCATGTCGCGCCGCTTCATGACAAACGCACGGTAGTTTATGGCAGACAGCCATGCAAGGTATGCGTCCATCTGCCCGGGCTCGATTTTCTTTTCCAGAGCCTTGCCGCCGCTCATGACATCGCTCTCGTCCACGCCGAGCCGGACAAGTTCATCCTGCGCCCGCTTTACGGCATCCTTGGCATCGGCAAGCTGGAGATCCAGAAACTCCTCGGCGGCTCCGATGGCGAGTTCCCGCGATTCCACCCAGTACTGCCCGTTGTATCGGAGATAGTCCGTAGCGGTCGTGAACTTGAGTTCGTTGCCGTATTCCCTCGCCAGCACCTTGGCCTGTCCGATGTCGGAGTAATCGCCGGGTTTCAGGGATTTGCCAAATTCCTCCGGCGGAACATAGCCATTCTGTTTCTGTACCTTTTTGGCAAAGGAGCAAGCGCTCCGCCAGATTTTCGACAGTTCCTCGTCCTCAAGGGGCGGGTCGCATTTAGCGGCTTCCTCCAAGAAAATCTCATGGGCTTGGTCGCATACGCCGTAGCGTTTCAGCACCCGTCCGGCAAAGCGGGAGAGCGTGTTGTTGCGGCTCCCTTCCGGGATGCTCCTGTCCTTGAACCAAAAGTCAATGGTCACATCTCCCTCGTGCCAAATAACCTCATCGACAGGATTGCCGTAGATGAAACGGGCGGCATCCAATGCTCCCTCGTCGAAGAAGGGGAATTGCCGGATGATATTTTCCTTGAGCCGCTTGCATTTGGCGGCATCGGTAATCTTGGCGTGAGGGAAGTAGGCATGGAAGCGGGGACGAGGCGAGTGTTCGCCCTTTTGCTTCATGTTGTTCCGGCTGGGGGCGATGGCAAAGCAGACGCCTTCCAAAGCCACCGCAAGGGACTCCGGCGTAATCCAATCATCGGGATTCTCGGAATGATGGTTGTCACAGTCCATCACGTCCACATCAGACTCGATGAAGTTGTCCTTGCTACGGCGGTTTCCCGTGAATACGGCGCATACATGGTCGCGCTCGACGGCAGCTTTGAAGTCCTCCGCCGATTTCACGATACGCTTATGGGGATAGAGGACATTTGCCTCATTGCCACGGCAATTCGCCGTGCAAATCGTCATTTGCATACAGATACCTCCTCGCATTTCGTGGTGAAATATCTCACTTTCCTGGCACGGGCAATCTCTGCCGCCATGCCCTCGGTAATGTTGTCCCCAAACACCCACAACTCGCCGCACAGCTTCAATAGCTCGAAGTTCATCCGCATAGCCTTGTCCCGCTCCGTAGTCTCGGACATGAACTGCGGAAAGTACAAGTGGGGAGCGAGGGGGATTTTCCCCCTCGCCACCGCAAACTTGCAGTAGTTCCTTGCCCACATCACATTGATGCGAGGGTTGTCCCGGTAGGGCGAGCAGATGTAGACGAAGGGGTTTTCCTTCATCACATTTGTTATGGCGGCAGAGGCTGTGGGGTCGGGGTAGCCTTCGCCGTTACGCATCATTTGCCGCACCGTACCTTTCTGCCGCACTCATCGCAGAGCAAGTTGGTGCTGTAGAGGTCGAAATCCTCATCGCCGAAGAACTCGTTAAGGTCGACCTGCACCTCCGTTCCGCAGCGCGGGCAACGGCAAAAGACATTCTCATCGTTGATTTCCACTTTGACCTCGACGGCATCGTTTATGGTTTCCTTGACATAGAACATGGCGTTTCCTCCTCAAAAAAATTTACTCTTCTCATAAAGAAGAGGACAGGCATTCGAATTTTGGACACCGTAGAATCAATCCTTCTGATAAAATTGGCATTCAAAACCATCTGCTCGAAGGAGCAATCCCTCTGCCCATTTGGGTGTTCTCGCCATCTGCTCACAAACGGCAGGAAGGGATACACGCTTGTCGCACTCGATGATAAGCTCGTCGTGGACATGGGCAACAATATCCATGAAGCTGAGTGATTGCATGGAGTGGCAGAGCAAGTCCCGGCTGATGGCTTGGGTGATATTTTCTACCAACTTGGGTCCGTATGACTCCAAGCGCACCCACTTCTTTGCCGTGTTCAGCCCCATGTAGGTAATGCTCTCGCCGCCGAACTGATTCTCGCCAATGCGCGGCTTGGCGTATGCCAGCCGCCGTCCGTTCGGCAGTTCGATGAACATCATGCCGCTCCGGTAGATGAATTTCAGACCGTGCGTTTCCGTGGTGGTGCGCTCCTTGATAGATTTCTTGGCGGCATTGTCCACAGACCACCAGAATTCCACAATATGGGGATTGGCCTCACGCCATGCGTCCACCAGTGGTTTCAGTTCATCTTCTTTCATGCCTGACTCCAATGCGCCGAAAGCCTTGAGCGCGCCAACGGAGCCGCCGTAACCACAGGCCAGTTCCGCTTGCTTCCCTTTCTGCCGTAGATGCCCGTTCTCGCCGTGCTTCACCACGTTGCAATGGAACATCCTCGAAGCCGTGGCACAGTAAATATCGCCGTTATTGGCAAATACATCCATACGCCACTTCTCCCCGGCAAGCCATGAAAGCACCCGTGCCTCGATAGCGGAGAAGTCCGCCACGATAAACTTCCGTCCCTCCTTGGGGACAAACGCCGTGCGGATAAGCTGGGAAAGCACGTCGGGAACGGAGTCGTAGAGCGAACTCAATGCGGCAAAGTCACCGCTACGCACAAGGTCACGAGCCTGTGCGAGATCGGCGAGGTGGTTCTGGGGAAGATTTTGGAGTTGCACAATGCGCCCTGCGAATCGCCCGGTGCGGTTGGCTCCGTAGAATTGGAACATCCCACGGGCGCGACTGTCCTTGCAGACGGCGTTCTGCATAGCCTGATATTTTTTCACGGAGGATTTGGCAAGCTGTTGGCGCAGGGACAGGACATCGGATAACGGAGGCTCGGCGGTCTTGAGCAGGTTTGCCACGGACTTCTTGTCAAGGGAATCTGCTTCTATACCACGGGCAGAGAGCCAGTCCTTCATTTGCGCCACGCTGTTGGGGTTGTCCAGCCCCGTGAGTTCCTGCATTTTTGTCATGAGCCTGTCCTTGCTAATCCCGTCAATCCTGATGGCGTTTTCAACCAAGGGCATATCCAGACGGATGCCACGGTCGTTTATCTCTTGGTCGATGTGGTATTCGTCCCAGACGAAGTCCGGCACGGGGTATTTGGCAAGACGGCTCTGGATTGCCATCTCAACCTCCACGTCCCGGCGGTTGTACGCCTTGAAGGTTTCCCACTTCTCTCCCTTCGGCTCGTGGAACGGGGGAGCGGAGAAGTAGCGGATGAGAGCCTTGCCCTCGGTCATCTTCTGTTCTTCAAGGCCGAGGACGCTGCCAACGGCAGCAAGGGAGAGGGGCAAGCCCATATATGCCGCCCAGACCATCGTGCATCGCCAGCCGATGGGATTGAGGAAACGGGCACACTCGGTGGAGAGCGGATGCCTGTCGTGGAAAGGGTCGAGGAACATACCCAGATCCGACAGGTACCGGGACAGGCATACACGCTCGAAGTTGGCGTTGAAAGCCCATTTGATGATATTGTCATCGGTGAGAGCGTCCAGTATCTCCTGCGGAATCCTCTCCCCATTGGCAATGTCGATGACCTTCACCTCGCCACCGTCCACGGCATAGCCGAAGAGCAGGATAGCGAAATCCGGCGATTCGGCGTAGCGATAAACACCGCTCTTGCCGATGTCCACGGCGCTCCGGGTTTCGATGTCGATACTGATTGTGTTCATGACTGCCTCCTTCCTGCCAACTGCCCCCGCAGCCAACACCATACCCTCGTGATTCCATCCTCGTATGCAGACCGCAGGATGCCCTCGCTCCGTGCATCTTCCAGCCCAAGTTCATAGCCCTTCGACAGCCCCTGCATATACGCCGCCTGTAGCCGTTTGTTTATATCCTTCATGGTGTGCCTCCTAAAAAGGCGGCAGCGCAGTGCTGCCGCCCCACAGGTCAATCAGAATCTGTCAGCTGAGAAAATCCTCGTTCTCGTCGGCGAAATCGTCCTCGGCACGGGTCTTGCCGCCAAGCGGCTCCCCGTCGGAAATCTTCTGCAAATTGTTGAGTCCGCAGGCGATGCCGCGATTGCCGTTGCTGTTGAAAGCGTAGAAATTGATGCTGGCGCGACCGTACACGCCGGAATACACCTCGGAGTGGTCGAGGATCGGATTGCGGGCGGCATCTACGATACCGGGAGCCGTTGCGCTGTTGGCGTTGACGAAGTAGCTGTCCTTGTACGCCTCGTCATCGGGACGCTCCGCATCGCCATCCCGGAGCGGATTCTTGATGACCGAGAGAGCCGGGACGGACTTGCTGTTGCCCTTGAGCTTGGACTGCCCTTCCTCGTAGGCTGCCTGAATGGCGTTCTTCACAGCCGTCACGGTCTTGGTGTCGGACTTGGGGATAATGAGCGACACACTGAACTTGGGCGCGCCGCCGTTGATGGACTTGGCTTGCCAGACGTTGGCATAGCTCCAACGGGTCTTGACCCCGGTGATAACCTTGGTGGGATTTGCGAACTTTGCCATATTATTTGTCCTCCTTAAAATCTTCTGCTGCCGTGTTCATCACAGGCCGTTTGTCGCTCAGGGGAACGAGGGTGGGTTTCCCCTGCGGCTTCATGACGAGACTGCCCAGCAGCTCCTCAAACTTGGTTTTGCCTAAAAGTGCGGTCATAGCCGTGATGCCCAGGAGTTTTTGCTCGTAAGGCTCGAACCCGGCATCCTGCACGGCCTTGGCGACCTTCGCCTCGTCGGTGTATTTCCTATTGGAGCGTCCCTCGACAAGTTTCCATTCCGTCCACTGCTTGCCTTGAATAGCCTGTTGCAGGGCATATTCCTTGACATCGGTTGCCCAGCGAGTGAGTTCGTCCGCTTTTGCCAGTACCGCCTCGACTTCTGCGTCCTCCAAGGTAGGCGGCATCTCGAAGTCGTACCGGGCAAGTTCCAGATTGTATTCTGCCCGTTTGCGGCAGGTCGCCTTGACCTTGCAGAACTGGCAATGGTTTCCGGCGTAGAACTCTCCCTCGCCGCTGTATGCGAGTTTGGCTGCGGGGACGAGCGTTTCATCTGCCCATGCCAACAGGTCTGCCTTGGAAATAGTGAACTCGCTGATATTGGTGAGCCGGGGCTGGAAGATGACCATCAGCACCGAATCGATGTCGTAGAGTCCATCGAACATCTGGATACAGCCCAAGGCGTAGCACATCATCTGGGGATTGCGCTCGGCGGCAACCTCGATGCCCTTGCCGTGCTTGTAGTCCACGATGCAGACGGTCGAGCCTGCGATGATGAGCGTGTCCGCCGTGCCGAAGCCGTCCGGCACATATTGGGAGAAGTCCACTTTTTGTTCCACCATCACCACGGTGTCGCGGCTTTCTTCCCGGAACTGGCTGACCAGTCCCATGACGAACAGGGAGTATGCCTCGGCGCAATCTTCCATCTCGCTGTCATAGGTAGCGAGTTTCTTGGACGGGTCGCGCACCTTCTCGCCCAGAGCCTTGCGGAGCTTGTACTCGCAGAGGGCATGGGCATCCGTCCCTTGGGCGGCATACTCGCTGGGAGTATCTGCTTTCGCTGCATTGAGCCTTGCCGACGGCGGACAAGCAATCCACCGCGCCGCCGACGATGCGGAGAGGACTGCGTGTTTACTTGCCAATCGACTCTGCCTCCTTCAGCACCGCTTCATAATGCTCCGGGGCAATCTCACTGAGTTTCGATACACCGAACTTGCCGATGAGGTTCTTGACCTCCGCTCCGTGTCCGGCAACGCTAAGAGCCATCAGGGCGGTACGCACTTCCTCCAAGGTGGGCGTTGCCGCCGCAGGGGACTGCGCCTCCTGCTCTTCGCCTTTGGGAATCTGGACGAATTCCTCCAGAGCATCCGCCAGCCGCCGAAGGCTGGCTGCGATGTCGGCGGCAATTGCTGCCTGTTCCCTCACGGGAATCACTTCCTTCCTTTTTGCAATGGTTGTCTCGGCTTGGTGGCGAGTTGCCCCACCACCGAAATCCTCCTTTCATAATTGAGAGGACAAAAAAGCCGATTCTGGCCACCGGATTTTCACAAAAATTTTTTCAGATGCTCCCGCAAGGGCGGCAGAACCTTTGCCATGCGCTTTTGGACGCTGGTTTTGGACTTGAAATTCAGCTTCTTGGCAATCTCGCGTTCGGTCTTGCCATCGGCCTTCATCAGCAGGATCTGTAGGTCAACAGGATCGAGATTGCGGACGACCCTGTACATTTCGTCGTATGCCTTTTTCCGGGCGAAAGTATCTGCCACATCGTCCTGTGTCGGCAAATTCTCGCTTTTCCTGTCCACTAGGAAATTGACGGACTCTTTCATATAAACCCTATGCGGGCATTCATCGCAGACCTGATACGGGCAAGATTGTGTCTTATCTTTATAGATGCAATCCCATTCACGCTTTTCTCGGCGATCCTCACGCCAGATGGGGCGCATCAAACGGGTGTATTTCTCTGCTTCCACGGGTGCATAGATGGGCTTCCCTGCAACCTTGAGAAAGCACTCGCCGTTCTCGCGACGGTTGATGAGCTCTTCCAGAGTGGTGTGGCGGCTCTCGCCGTTTTCGTGGATCTTGACAGGCTTGGGGATATATGCCTCGATGCTAGGCGAGTAGTCGAACTGATAGCCCCGGCGCAGAAGGTCATTGACCTCCCGGGTGGTGTATTCGTTGATTTGACCGTTGAGTAAGATTTTCATTTGTCTCCATGTCCTTTCTGCCTTGGCAGGACGAAGGACATGGAGAAGGCCTGCGGACATAGGAATCCACAGGCCTCAACTTAGAGTGCAAAAAGGCGAGGGTATTCCACTCCGGTGGCAAGCCTCCCGTTAAACGAGAAACTTGTGACCTTCTGAATATCCTTCGCCCATGTGCACCTAGGCGCGATATTATTTTTTCTATCGAACTGAGTCGTGGCTCCGTTCGACATTTATATTGTAGCGAAAAAAATACGGGATTTGTGGACATGTTATGTCATGCCACAAATCCCGTCATTACAGGGGTTATAGCTTATTGATTTCTGTTGTTTGCCTATCAAATCCCGACAAATAAAAAAAGAGCCGGACAACTTATGTCCAACTCATGAAAAAAATTTTAGAAGGCAACATTCCTATTATGCAAAAATTCTCGGATATAGGTTATTGACCGAGCATATAAGTGTTGTAATGCTGTCCATAGTGCTTGATGTTCTTTCTTTGCCATGTTTATATGCCAAGGAGCCATTCTCTGTATCTCGGTACTAATCATCGGCGGTATTTGCATGGAAAGAAGTATAGCGGCAAGAGTGTCAAATGTGCCATGAGTACCAGCCATTACACGTTTTACAGTTCTGGCATCTTTCAATATTTCGTTGGCGATTTCTTCTTCATCCATGCCGCGCCATTCCATCAACGCCTGCATTGCCTCAGCGTAAGTTCTGGGAAGTTTATTGTACATAGCAATTTCATCTTCCCATATTTCTTGAAATCTCTGTTGCTTGCGTTCATCTTTTGCGTGTTCCAATCCATTATGATATTGAAAATCAAACACAACATCGGAGTCCCTATCCCTGTTTAAGAAGCATTCCGTAAAATACCGCTGTTTATCCCTGGTTTTTATAGACATTTCAAAGACGATGCAACACTCGTCCATATGATTTCGAGCATATTCCGTCAGTTGCAAATCGCCAACCGAATCGCAACAAACATACTCCGGCGAATAAAGTACTAAATGAGAATCAACATAAACAAAATACTGCGATTCCTCGGATTCCCGCAATTCGTAACTGCAAAATCCCTGCATCATCATGTCGTCTTCACTGATGGAGAACGTCTGATTTTTTCCGAGAAATCCTTTCTTCCAAGTGTGCGGGGCAATATAATGGTTATCAAGCCAAATAAAAGTACCTTCAGCCTCTTCGTAGCCGATATTGCTGAGTCGAATTTTTGCCGATAGCCGGGATACTACGAAGAATTCTGCTAAACTTTCAATAACCGATGGCATTACATCAATAAGAGAAGATGCGCCGGTTTCTTTTAGAAATTGCTTTATGAATTCATTGGCTTTACGCTTAAACATTGTTATGGGCATCTGTACGCGAGGAGTCAAGCTATTCGCCTGCCATTCAATGACATCGGCTTTTGTCCATTTATCAAGACCGTTTATTCCTCCGGCAACACGGCACTCAATTTTTGATATGTTAGTATCGAACAACCGCTCCAATTCAAATGCTCTACGATGATATGCCCAATGTAAACATTCGTGAATGATAGTATTGTTGAGTGCTCCCAGATTGCGGAGGAAGAATACATTGGGGTCGACAAAGATAGTTCCGGCATCAACTCTTATAATTTTGATTTGCTCTGTGTTTTCATCATAATAAACGGCATCGCTGTCGTGAAAATATACTCTTCCAAATACCGAGCAATCAGCGGTAATGCTTAAAACTTTTTTCCGTAACTTCATATGTTTGACAAGTACATCTGGATTTACCCACATAGGGGTATTGAGCACTTCGGGATAATAGGTTTGCAGAAAAGAGGTGGCTTCATTTTCTAAGTCATCATTTCTGATAATGGGGACAAAGCCATCGGTAAGAGCATTTCGTATTTTATCTTTGCCCCAATAAGGAGTAATGCTAATGCATTCAAAATCTTTTAAACTACATTCGAGATCACCCTTAGCCTTTATCATGTACCACAGCTCAATTTCATCTTCGTCATCGTAATGATAGTCTCCTTCTTTGGCAATAACCGTAGCGACCACAATTATTGATGCATCGATTGTCAAATCTTCGTATTTGCCGCCTACATCTACTCTCTTGATTTCAATATCGGATAGGCTATAGCTTCCCAAGCGATGCAGCCGATGGACTTTCTCTTCCACTTCGTCTGGGTGTACATCAATATAAGCATCCACGAAGTCAAAGATAATGTTATAAAGATGCTGATTTATATACGCTTTGAATGAGCGTTCCATAACACCGTACCTCTCTCATAGAGTCTTAAATATTCAACATAGAAATATCCATCTTTGTCCCATTGACATAATGGTTATACATCATTTTTGCAGGGAGAAAACGTACTGCTATCTTTGCTAATCCGATTTTATCAAGCATAGGTAGACTTGCTGTGCCTATGGAAATAATCGCATCACCTTCGGTCGGCATCAAGAAGCAATTCGATACAATATCGATATGATGTGCTTCTATAAAATCCTTAAAAGCAAGTTGGTATAAGTATTGCTTTGTTATTGATTCTATGCCCGGTTGTCCTCGGAGAGTTTTGCCTGCCGTCAACTGCGGCGTGTAGTATTTTGCGTCAAAAATTACGAAATGATAATGTCTATCCGTCTCGTATATGGAAACCAAATCTGGGATAAGAGTGTCCGTAGCAGTATGCGAAAAATCTTCTCCTTCCCAAATTGGTCGTTCTATCAAATCGATGAGTTGCATAGAACTTTGCGAAGAATAGCCACCTTGCAGAGACACGGGGAGAGGCAATGCGGAAATAGGTGTTTGCAATTTATTGTCCATAACGTCGGCGCATACATCTTCCCATACAAGATTAAAATGATTGGTTCCGAACATCGAGAGGGAGTCAACATCATAAAGCCCGCTACGTTGGCTAATATATGAGTAAATGGCTTTTAGCAAGATTTGTTTCCGCGTATTAAACTGGACATTTAACTCCTGTTCGATGCGGTATAATATGTAATCATCTTCACCAAAATCATCCAAAGCTTCGTCCGATATATCTACCGGCATAATATCAAAAAGGTCAAGGATATCGCTCTGTTTCAGTTCTTTGGATGCAAGTGTCAAAATGCACTCATGTAGCCGCTTAAAATAATCTAAGGTATTTTCTGTCCTCATCCGTGTCTTTAATTCCGTATAGTACGGCCGGTTGTTGCTTAAAAACATGAACGAATCGTTTATCGTCTTATCCCATAAAATCTCGCCGTTCCCATTTAGTTCAACGATATCATGCGTGTTTGCATATGTGCCGTTTTCATAATAATCTTCGAGGAAAAACAGCAGCAATGCCAGCTTATTATAAGATGTACCTTCATCATTTCCGTTGTACATTCGGATAATCTGCTCTTTCGAATTGTACTTTTCAAGAACGCGAAGCACCTGTTTTAATTCAACTCTTGGCTCTTTTGCCGAGAATAGATATTTGGGATAGCATTTCAAAACACGTCCAGAGACGATGATTATTCCAACAAAAGGAAATACATACAGATAATCAGTATCTCCGGGGGTAACATCATCTGTTACGACTTGCTCATCAACTAATTCGGTCATGTCCTTCTGTACATCAGAATTTTTGACAGCTTTGAGAATGCCGTACTCTTTCAGTTTCCTTATAATAGGCACGACATTCTCCTCGGAGCATTCAAGTATTCGCCCCAATTCTTTCTGCGTATAGCGTTTTTGCTCCATTATAAATTTGGAAATCATGCAGATTCATCCTTTTTGATGAAACGATTGCTAATCTCTTTACAAAAAACAAATACACCTTTTTCGTCAAAGGCTTCACATACAGCAGAATACTTGGTAGTATCAATGCCGTCCGCAAATATAGCTGAACGCTTTTGCTTTGCAGCATCATCATAAAGATACATCAAGACCTTATTTTTGAACGCAGCAATAAAGTTTTTCACATCTATCGGATTATCCTTTGGTATTATTTTCTTGGAAAGGAAATAGGGTCCTAATAACTTGTCTTCATTTATTTTGAGTGACGATAATTTGTCGTTTATGGCTCTACGTAGAACATTCCACTCAACATTTCGCTGATTGTCGCCTTTGCCAAGCAAAACTTTCTTTCCCTGGATGCCTTCTTCAGACGCATTTATCCCAATGTAAGTAAAATCCCATCTGCGCCTAAATGCCGTGTCCATGGGAAACACACCTTGGTCTGCGCTATTCATTGTTGCCCAGATGAACATATTGTTGGGGATTAAAATTTTGTTGTAATCGCTTGGCTGACCACCTAATTCGTCTGCCAAGTAATTTTTTATATCCTCTGTGGCTTGAATAGGATAATCGCTGACACCGTCATCATCTCGGTCAAGCAACTGGAATATATCCCCAAAGACAGCTGCAACATTCGCACGATTTATTTCTTCTATGATAAGCAGAAATGGACGAACATCATCGGTACTACTGTTTTTAAGAGCATTGACATACACCCGCATGAACGGGCCCGGTACATACGAATATGTTATGGCATCTTTGCCTTCATCATCTACAAACGGTACAGGCTTATATGTACCGATAAAATTCGCATAAGAGTAATCGGGGTGGAATGTTACACGCTCATACCCATCCTCGACATTTTCACCGAGCAATTCCCTTGCTTCCTTATTAAGCGTATAACTTTTTCCTGTGCCGGGTGCGCCAAACAAAATGCGATTCAGTGGTTTGTGCGCCTCGAGCGAAGTATAAAAACATACTTTCTTTTTCGCATAATTATTCATATGATTTTCTTCCGCAAGAAACTGTCCGTATTCATCGCTAATAGTGAAATCAGACATATATGGTCTGTTATCATATATTTTAAGGTATTCCTTCAGATACGATTTGTGTATAACAGCTATGTAAAATCCAAATTTTGTTTTTATGCGTTCAAATTCTTTATCAGGCTCAAAATTGTTTGGAATAACTACTTGCGTCCCACTACTGCTTCTCCGCCCATTAATAGTTCCCGCAGTTTCGGCGACCTTATTTTCGTGACACTCCAAGCTAAATGCGTAATTTGCATATTTTTTTACTTGATCGTGTACAGCGATACAAAAATATTTTAAATTGTTATCTGATGCGTATTTCCATGCCACACCTCTTTCGTAAGCACCACTATCCCTTGTGTCGAAAAAGTTTTTGGAATTATCATCCTTATGACTTATAGGATAAATAAAAATGATGCACTTATTATCATCATTAATGTTATAAATAAACGCTCTATTGTTTGTTTCAGGAATAAAATCAACTTGCACTTCATTTAAATTCAAATATCTCAATAGGGTTTTTGTGGCATCCTTTGCTTTATACGCCATTATTTATCTCCTTCAATTATTGCTTAAATTGGATAATACATCATAAACTGCTAATGCGAGGCATTTAGAAAACTTAGGTGGAACAGCATTTCCTATCATTTTATATGTATCAACATTACTTCCATGAAATATGTAATCATCATCAAAAGTCTGAAGTCTTGCCGCCTCACGCACCGTAATAGTTCTTAATTGTTGTATATCAGGGTGAATGTGCCTTAACCCATCTTTAAAGAGATGTGCGGGAATCAAATTGCTTTGCTCATCCCATCGAATTACATGATACTTATGTACATTAGATATTTTACCCGTATACTCCGTGTACAGTTTTTTGAGTGCTTCTGTGGAAACATAATTATTGCGTCCCGAATCAATGTCATCTATAAGTATTTTAAATATATTCATATCCCTTTCACTTTGCCATCTTGCGATATGATTTTGCACAAATGGTTCTGGCAAACTGTGCGATAAACGTCTGCCATTATATTTTTGTTCATGTTTTAAAGGAAATAATTTAGGTAAATCGCCAATCGCCTCTCGGACAGACATTTTCGTCTTAACTTTATATTTTGGTAATATAGTATTATAAAAACTTTCTACTGCTTTTTTGCAAACTTCTTCCCCAAAGGAATCAATTTTAAGACCGAATATAATAATCCTATTTCTCTTTTGGGGAACGCCATATTCGGTAAAATCAATCAATGCGTCTTTAAGATTGGGTAGAACATAATAACCACATTCTAAAAAACCTTCCTGAATCATATAGATAATTTGGTTGTTTCCGGGTTTTGCACTAAGAATTCCAGGAACATTTTCAAACACAAATGCGTTTGGTTTGTAACGATCGACTACTTTTAAATAGCTTTCAAAAAGATAGTTACGGTAATCTATTTGTGTTTCACCGTCATCGCGGTTTCTTTTCGCTATAGAATATGCCTGACATGGTGGACCGCCAACTATAATATCTATTCCGCCTTTCGGCAAGATAATTGAATCCAACCCTTCCGAAACACCGTATACTGGATCATTCCAACCATTAAAAAGTTCTTCATCTCGTTGTATATCAAATCGAAGAACACGCTTATCCGCATCTACATAACCCCACTTAGTGGCAAGACGCTTTTCTATATTCATACAAGGCATTTTTTCCCACTCTACGACAGCCAATGTATTAAACAACCCTGTTTGTTCAAAACCCTCCATCAATCCGCCACATCCAGCAAATAAATCGATGGTATTAAGTTTTGAAATGATTTCTCCACTATTTTTTTTATCCATTATTTGTATTCCTCAACAACGTCCATGTCATTATATATTTTATTGCCTTCTTTAATAATGTCAGCAAGTGCTTTTCCTAGTGCATATCCAAGTAATGGAGGTACGGCATTACCTACTTGACGGCTTTGTTGTGTTTTTGTACCGGTAAATACAAAGTCATCAGGAAACGATTGTATTCTTGCATCTTCTCTTACAGTAGGAATACGATTTAATTCATAATGAAATATATTACGATGCCCTGTGTCTACTGTTCTTGATGGTGCATTTCCATCTAACCGAGTCCATGCCATATGAAACTTCCTGCTTTCTCCCCAACCAGGCGGTAAATCTTTGTAATTTCCACCTTCTGGAACCAATGCAATCGTGTCAATAACAAACTGCTTGTGTGCCGTTGCAACATGATTAGAAAGGACATTACAATCTCCCCTCATAAGTTGCTGATACTCCGTTTGCGGTGCACAATTATATACATCGCTTTGAGAACCAATGTTATCAATGCGCGATGGCAAATCACTAATTGCGTCACGACAAGTTCTATATGTTTCAGGAGTAAAAGAAGGCACCGGAAAACAAGGTTCTCCAATATCTTTTCTAACGCCCATAAAGACTAACCTTTTTCTTAATTGCGGAACACCATAATCAGCTGCGCACAATATTTTGCATTCAACATTATAGCCTAAGTTTCTGAAACGCTTTAATATCTCATCTTTTATTTTTCCTGAATATAAAGTTGCCATTCCCGGCACATTTTCAATAATAAACCCTTTTGGAGCAAACTGTTTTACTGCCTCAAATACTGCGAGGTACAATTTATTTCTTTTATCATCAAAATTTCGAGGTCCAGTCAATGAGAATCCCTGACAAGGAGGGCCGGCAATAATAACATCAATTGTAAGTTCACCTGCAATATCTCTTATTTGGTCAAAGGTTTCCTTTTTTGATAAATCTGCATTTAATGCCACCGCACCATTATGATTTTTTTCAAATGTATTCATCGCCGCTTGGTCATTATCAACGCCAACAATAATATTAAATCCCGCATCCATGAAACCTTTTGAAAGCCCTCCACATCCTGCGAATAAGTCAATAGCATTCATTTATTCAAATCCTTCTTCAATATTTCTGATGCACTTTTGCCACTTTTAACCCACTCATCTAATTCTGAACGCTTAAATTTCCATAAACGTCCTAGTTGATGGGCTGGCATATCAGATTTTTCTTTTATCCACTTTCTTAACGTAACAGGTTTTATATTCAGAAATTTTGCGGCTTCTTCTAGACTTATATATCCTTCTTCAGAATAATTTTCCATCTTAAAATCCCCCTAGATTGCGAAATGGTTTAGCGGATATGGAATAGTATACCACATAAGCATATCTTTGTCAATATTTTTTATTATATGTTGATATATAGTTGTATATTTGCATATAAATAGATTCTGCACCGTAGATATATGGTGCAGAATCTATATCACCGATTTAATATCTATATGATACTTGAGTCAAAAAACCTGATAGAAGAGATGGATGTACAAGATGTAGTGCTCGCCATTGGCGATCGCTACTATATCTTGTTTTCCAAGATTGCGAAATCAACTTTTGCCCCCAATATCATTTATATCCTACGTCCGCCGCGCCGCCGTACATCCTCGTCAATCCGAGCCTTCCAGCCATCAGGGAGCGGAGCCGAGCAGCACCGCACATGGTGGATGGCTTCCTCCATGACCTCGTAGTTGAGTGCCGTCCCTTCCTCGTCGTATTGGTATGTCACGGCGCGGTCGGCTCGAATGCCAATGTTCCCGGCGGCTTCGATGGCATCCATGTTTGCGCCGAGGAACAAGAACTCCCAACCGTACTTGTCTTTCTGCCGCTCGACCATCTTCTTCACCTTGGCATAGGTGTAACGGCGACTGGCGTTCTCCATGCCATCCGTAGTGATGATGAACAGCGTCTTCTCCGGCCTATCCTCGTCACGGGCATATTTGTGGATGTTGCCAATATGGTGGATAGCACCGCCCACGGCATCAAGGAGAGCCGTGCATCCGCGCACGAAGTACACATCCTCCGTCAGTTCCACTACCTTGTCCATCGGCACTCGGTCATGGATGACCTCGCAGGTATCATCGAACAGCACCGTGGAGACAACCGCCTCACCTTCCTCTTTGCACTGCTTCTTGATGAGCGAGTTGAATCCGCCGATGGTGTCGGACTCCAAGCCGCTCATGGAACCGCTCCTGTCCAAAATGAATACGATTTCCGTCAAGCCTTTTTTCATTACAAACGCCCCCTTGTTTTTGATAGCCTTATTCTATCGAAAACAAAGGGGCGAGAGGTCGCCTGTCATGCGACATTTTATGATTGGTTGCGGAGATACTCGTTCATCCCGGTGAACATTGTATGGAATGCCCTTCGGTCGCCATTTACGTCAGTGACAAATTTTTTCCACCGCCGCAGCACGTCTTTCAGCGGCTCGTCCAAATAGGAATATGCCTTGTTCTTTATCCAATCCGGGATGCCGTAGGCCGCTTCTGCGATACTCCCAGTGATGGCCGCCAAGGTATCGCTGTCACCTCCGAGAGAGATGGCGTTTCTGATGGCATCTTCAAAGTCTGTACTTTCCAAGAAGGCAATGATAGCCTCCGGCACCGTGCCTTGACAGGTTTCGTTGAAGCTGTAGGAAGGACGGATTTCGTCAATCGTCCGGGATAAATCGTAACCGTACTCTTTTTCGATGTGTTCCTTTATGCGCCGTTTGCACTCCGCAGGATCATCATTGAGGGGCTTTTCGTAGTCGCCGTAATAGCCGCCGAAATAATAACGGCACATAAAAATCGCATCGGCAGTCGCCATAGCACCTTTGATTCCCTCCGGGTGATTATGTGTCACCTCGGCGGATAGGCTTGCTCCCGCTCTGCCATTTGATGGCCACATTCCCGTTCTGGCGCAGAAACCGCAATCCATCAGCCAGGCGCACGGTGATACTCGCATAGCGGAGCCGTTGCCGAAGCTGTTATACGGCTCACGACTGTCGGAGCCCAGCCATGCTCCGAATCTGCCACCGTAACCTGCCCGTGGGTACATACGCCCGTACTTCTTCATGGCATCGATAAAGTCGTCACGTTCGCCGCCATTCATGACGGCTTCGGCTACAGCGCAAGTCATGACCGTATCATCCGTGAAAAAGCAATCTTCCCGGAACAAGGGAAAATCCTTGGTCTTGATATTATGCCACTCATACACCGAACCTACGATGTCACCAACTATTGCTCCCAACATGATAACCACTCCTTCGTTGTTTGATATCTACATTTTACCAAGGAGTATCGCTCGATGGGTCGCTTGCCATGCGACAAATGATTCAGCATCCTAAAAGTGGCTGCCCAGAGGCGAAGAGCATCTCATTGATGGTGAAGATGTCGTATTCGGAGCGGTCGATAAAGTATTCCACGATGATGTCCAACTTGTTGCTGTGGGAGATGGCGTAACCGGCTCTGCCGATGAAGTCACGTGTCTCATCAAGATTCAGTTCCAATGCTACAGCAAAGGCGAGCGCCGTGGTCTTGCTGGGCTGGTAGGCAGGATTGTTGCGGATTTTGGAGAACAGCTTACGGTCAATATTTGCCCGTTTGTACACTTCCGGGTCGGTCTTTCCCTTGGCATCGATGAGCCGAAGAAGTGCCTCGGAAAAGGTATCGTCAATCTCGGATAGCAAATCATCCAATGAACGGGCTTTGCCGGGAGCGGGTGCCTTTGCCATCGGAGCAGACATGGCCTTGGCTTCCCGCAGTTCTTCTGCCAAGGAAATATGCCCACCGAATCCCCTGCGAGGGAAGTCATCACGGTATTCCTCGTCAAGATGCTCGTCCACATACATTTCGTCGATGTAACTTTGCACATCATCGAATAGACTGCCGGATATCTTGAAGGACTTACGGTCAAAGACCACGAGATAAACGTCCAAGTCATGGTCAACGAGGAACTCCCGTATAGCCAGTGTTGCCGTAGCTATGGCGATTTCCGCAGGACAGTCGAATACACCCGCAGATATGAGGGGGAAGGCAATGGAGGAGCATTTATTTTCGGCGGCAAGCCGTAGGGAGTTCGTGTAGCATTCGTTGAGAAGTTCCCGTTCACCGTGCTTGCCGTCCTGCCATACCGGGCCTACCGTATGAATGACATGTTCTGACGGCAAATCAAAAGCAGGAGTAATAAACGCCTTACCCGTGGCAATATCGCCGATTTTCTTCCGTGCCGCTAAAAGTTGAGCTCCGGCGGCTTTGTGTATGGCTCTATCAACGCCACCACCCACGATAGGACGGGGATTGGCAGTATTGACAATGGCATCAACGCTCATTTTTGTGATGTCGTTGCGGACAATTTCTAATGGCATGATTCATTCTACTCCCAAATACTACTTCATTTCTTCAAACTTAGCACCTCATGATTCTACAGTTCCAGAGCCTGCTCAACCTGATCTTTGGCCTCGCCGAGCATTTTCTGGATTTTGGGAAGCAAGGATGGTGCAAAGGGGTCTCGTTCACTAATTTTCTCGTAGGTTGCAGCCTCTGCCCTCGCCAACATTTTTACGGCTAAGAGAATATCTTTCTCCATGCCTATGCCATAAAGCGCACATTCACCGATACGCATGCAAATGTCGGAATACGGTGGAGTGCCGTCCTGAACCTCATTCCACGCCTGCTTGTAGAATTCCATTGCCATGTTTTCGTCTTTTTTGACAAAGCGCCCGTAGCGGTACATATCTCCTACTTTATAGAGGGCATTGGCATCACGCAATAAAACGGCGTGCATATAGCAATTGAAAGCCTTTTCATCATCAACGGGAATGTCACGCCCGTAATAGTAGCAATAGCCAAGATTGCACCATGCTCTTACCTGCGTCCCATAATCATCGGATGTCGTGGCCATTTCATAATATCTGATGGCTTTTCTGTAATTCTGTTGAATGTGCTCTCCACCATAGTACATTGCGCCAAGATTTAGTGCCGCCGTCATATTCCCTGCATCCATACAGGCCGTGTAATAACTGACCATCTTATCAGCGATGGCAGGAGTTATGCTATCAGGAAAACTATCCTGATAGAGCCCGGCATATTCGAACATCGCATCAAGCTCACCATTCTTGATGCGATTCTCCAGTTCCTTGAATTTATATTTGATTTCCTGCGACATCTTCATTGTGGCCATCTCCTTTACGACTGACTAAATTCGCCACTGGCCCTTGTCATTCCTGCTAGGGGGGACCACCATGAACCGGCAAACCAGTTTTACAGATTACAAATATGACAACCGCAGCCGCCGGACTCGGCGCGAACAATTCCTCGCGTCGATGGACGAGATGATTCCTTGGCAGGATTGGCTCGACATGATAGAGCCTTATTATCCGAAAGGGACGCACGGACGCAAGCCGATCGGTGCAGAAACCATGCTCCGTATGTATCTGATGCGAACTCTGCAATGCAGACACATTCGCCATGAATATGAGAATTTCCTGCTGATTCTTCTGTTCGGAAGGCGGGATTTCAAGACGGTGTTCCGCATTCAGGGTCACGGAAGTCCTCATCCGGGATGATTTCTGCATCCTCCAAGCGGAACTCCACAATCTCGTTCTTATGGAAAAGCCTCCCGTAGATGTGATAGTTTCCGTCCTTTTCCCAACTATCTGCAATACGGTCTATCAGGTTTGTGCCAAGTCGGTGCCAGCAGATATGAATCCCCTGGCCTCGCTGACGGTAACATACCTTGTGGCAGTCATCATGTCTGGCTTGTTGTACGTCTGGCTGAGCACGGGAGAAGACTTTCTGGGGGAATACAGGAAGCTTAATTTGGCTCCCTTCGCGCTGGGGGCTGTGATCGTGGGACTGGAGGCTGGATCTATGCTTATAAAGCAGGCTGGCCGGTGAGCACAGCCTTTATAGTGCAGAGTGCTGCCTGGCAAGAAGGAAAATCTGTTAGATACGTAGAACTTTTCTCGTGAGTGGTATCCATTGCCTGGCAGCAGAAAGAACGGAGGTTCAAGTTCTTGAGAGATATACAAATATCCGACCATTTCGATTATTCCACCATTCTCCTGTTTTCATTGCCCACCATCGGCATGCTGATTGTGGACAGCACCTATACGGTGGCGGACGGTTTTTTATTTCCAACTACATAGGGGCGGCGGCGTTTGCTTCGGAGAATCTGATCTTTCCTCCCTTCATGCTTCTGGCCGGGGTGGGCTTGATGTTCGGCACCGGCGCCAGCGCCGTGATATCGAGGGAACTGGGAGCCGGCAGGCCGGAGAGAGCCTGTGGCATCCTGAGTATGCTCATGGTCGTCCTGGCCCTTCTCAATCTCCGAAGTAGGCTCATCGCCAAAAAGCCCAAAGTTAGAGCATTGCCTTTAGTTCCGTCAAGCGTTGCAGTGTCATGCCTGTATTTTTGATGGATGGTATTGCGGCGGCGAAAGCCAAGGGTGTGAGGTTTGGACGTACATCCCTCGATAAGCCCGATGGCTTCGAGAATGTCTTTGCGCAGTGGGCATCGGGAGCAATTTCGGAGTGCGAAGCCGCACGACGTCTGGGTGTCTCGCGCCCCACATTCCACAAGTGGTCGCACGAATAGGGTGCAGAAAAACCATGGTTTTCTTGGCGGGTTCGATTTTCGGCGGCACGGGAGCCGCTGGGATTCCCACCATAGCGAAACTTTTGAAGGTCGTATTTGCGCAATACGGCTCCAATTTGCGAGTGGGTGCGATATTGCTCTTGCCTTATTTTACCTTCTCCCCCACCGCCACGCAAAAGGCAACCTGCGGTCTTTACGCCTCCGCCGAAAACTTCCTCACAAACACCAAAGCCGCTTTGCATTACTACGCAGACAACGGCGCGGAGCTTTTTGACTCCATGTACTTCGTAGGCGATGACAATATGAGAAAGACGGGGAACTTTAGTGTGGGCGCGGGAACCCAAGAAAACGATGCCCATATAATCGACCTTTACGGTGCCTTTGCGGCGGCGCATTTTTATCGCGGCGAAAAGGGAAAACATTGTTACAGCATTTCAAAAAACGAAGAAAACAAGATTTCATGGCAGGATTTGCCGATTTCGGAGGTTGAAACAAAGCGGTTCGTTCAATACGTTCGCTTTATTTTCGCCTATCTTGCCCTTGTAAAACCCGAATTAAACAAGGACAGCGGCAATCCTCCATGGTATAAGGATTATTGGAAAAACAGAATAGACAAAAAAGCCCCGGAGGTCTTGCATTTTGACCAATACTGCGAAAAATTCATGCGCTGGTTAAGTCAAATCCAAACTTACAGCCGTTCCGTAAACCTTATCAACCCCGAATCCTTCAAAGTTACCGAGAAAGGTGCGATTATTGAGGACAAATTTTTCCACAAGTTGGATTTTGTCGAACGAGACGTAGAGAAATACCGTATCGACGCTGTGAGAACGTATTTAAACAGTCATGGATCGGACGATGTAAAAGGTGACGGCGGTTTTATGGGTTTTGGAGCCGGCAAAAGGACACCCGCCGGAACGAAACAAGAATTCGGGCTTTTTTTAAGAAGACTTTACGACGCTTGCGAAATATAAAAACTACCGGAGGTTGATTTTATGCCGTATGTATTGCTTCCAAATCTTTCCGATCCTCCTTTTTATCCCCAAACAGCTGGAGTTTGGGAGGACGCAAAGGGAAAGACCGGGATGGATATATTTTTGCGCGGACTGGCGGACAGTCTGAAGGGTACCCAAAACACCGACAAAGTCATGGGGATAGACTCTATTCCCGACGTTTGGGCAAGACCGTTGTTCTTTCAAATGGCGCTCTTCTCCTCCAAAAATTTCGACGAAAACTTACGGAACAAAGCCGTGGGCGAATGGCGGGCATTGCTTTCCATATTGGCGTTAAACAAAATCAGACGTTTAAATCTTGAAGTTATACACATAGAATTGGACGCATCGGGGGCGTTGGGGAAGGATCTTATTAAACTTGCGCCTAGAAACGTTTCTTTAATCACGCCCCCCACCAATGATCTAACTTTGCCATGGAAGGATATATACGCCATAACGTACGACGGCAAGCCGTTGGCTATTACGTCTCCCACGACTTTGGTGTCGCCGGCGGCGGATTACGCGGAGGATTTTGCCGAAGATTTTACCGAGGGATTAAAAGGCCCTTGGAAAAACGACGATATTTTGTACCTTACGGATCCATTGAAGAATACCAAATCCCCCATATCGGAGGGGGAAATTCTGGCTCTTTACGCTTGGCTTACGGATTTAAAATCGGAATTAGACAAAATCGTAAACAATAACGTTACCGATACAATCGTAAGCAACGCCCTTTTCGCTCTTTTGGGAGAATATATAAATGATGTTCAAAACGTCAAAGGCAAGGCGGCGGGAGACGTAAAGATTATTGATGCGGGATTCAATATTAATATAGGCGTTGCGAGTTGCCTGGGCAAAACGGCAGAGTCTCCGTCAATTCCCGTGGGAACCGCAGCAGCCGTCGGTGGTCAGTCAATATCCCTTTTGAAGACAAGCACCGCCCGCGCCGGAAGCGCGCCATTGATTGTATTCAGAAAACCCCTGGTTAGACCAGGGGTTCAGTAAAGCTTATAGCGATG